>JAIUYC010000079.1 GCA_020216575.1 Coleofasciculus sp. S288
TATTATCGGTTGCGATACCCCCAAGTGGCGATCGCAAAGGGAGTGAAGATTAGCGGCTCCTTAGAGGTTGGATCTGGCGTTAAAGTCACGATTGGCGAGGGATGCCGCCTGAAGAAGCGGGTGAGGATTTCGGGTTGTGGTGAAGTCAGTATTGGTCGTAATGTGCTGCTCAATGGTCCTTGGATTGGCTCTCAGCGATCGATTTCCATTAGCGATGATTGCCTGATTTCTGACTGCTTCATCGTTGATACCGACTATCACAACTTAGAACCGCACTTGCGCCATTGTCCCCCAGGACCAAAAGTGGCTGCTCCGATTGTACTGGAGCGTAACGTCTGGATTGGAGCCAGAGCCACCGTCATGAAGGGAGTTCGGATTGGGGAAAATAGCGTGGTGGGGTTGGGAAGCATTGTTCGCAAATCCGTGCCTCCCAATGTGGTTGTTATTGGTAATCCTCAGCAAATTGTCAAGCACTTTGAGGTAGAAAATTTGTCGAGTGCGATCGCAGTTGCTGAACGAGAGGAGGTTGCCGTTTTGCGATCGCTTTCTGGCGATTAACCCTAGGAGGTTGTCAAAGCCTGATAATATTCAAACACAGTAACGGTATCGGCGGGGAGTAGGTATCCCTGAGTACTAATAAGAGCAGAATGGGTGCTAATTGCCGTACTGTAACCATTCGTTCCAGCTTGATACACCGAGACAGGGGTATTATCTGAAGGTTGAATGTCCCAGTTGAGAAAAGACAGTTGTACGGTTTGAGCGGTTTGCGATCGATTAATCAGCACAACTGCCCTTTGAGCAGAATCATTACTTTTAGTCGCAAAAATCTCTACCAGAGAATCATCACTCGAAGAACTCGCAACCACACTACCTACAACGTGTTCATTAAGCATGTGGTAAAGATAAGAGGCAGGGCGTTTCGTCCAATTTGAATCATTATTCAGCTTCCCCCACCATCTATCTCCTGCATTCCATGCCATCGCACCCGTTGCACCTGCATTAATGATTGAGCGTATGGCTAAGGCATCATAAATTAGGCTTGTTGTGTCGGTTAACCAAACTGCACTCGTATCCGTTCGATCCATATTGAACTCATCGTGGAACGTTAATATGACCGAGGCACGATTCGGAGCAAACTGGTTAATTGCATTTAGTGCGATCGTGTCAGCATAACCAACTTTTGAGGCACTATTCCAAATATCCGCTTGTGTTGTTGTAGGATTGCTAGCCGAGTAGGTGTGGTAGGAGAGAAAATCGATTTTATCCCCTGTTGCTGTTATAAAAGCACCCAGTTGAGAAGTATCATAAGCATTGGCAAACGCTGGACCTCCAACTTGAATTGAAGGATCGACTGCTTTCATCGCATCGTAGGCGTTGCTAACTATCAGACCTAAGGATGCCATGTCATCACCGTAGACGTTATCTTTCTCGTTGGTAACTTCCCAATAGGTGATTTTCTTGCCTAACTGAACGTTGATGATTTTAAGGAGTTCTGCACAAAAGCTAGCGTAGGCATCGTACATTGAGGGCTTAAGCTTACCCGTGCCATCATCCATATAGGCAGGCCAGTTAGCGATATTGATCATTTTCACTGGCTCATACTCATAAGCTCCATTCAGAGCATTCGTAATCTTCGCGACATCCCACCTGTAAGATGCACTATCAGGCGCAATCACCCAACCCAGCCTTGAAGTGCTAGAGTCTTCCATCTGTTTGGTGTTATGCAAGCGTAGAATTCCCGCATTCATAAACGCCACATTGGCTTTATGATTGCTATTTCCAGGAGTTCCTGCAATGTTAGGGTCAGTGTAAGAGTAAACATTTAACCCATAATGAAGTCGGGTTGCTGTCCTTCCTGTTAGCGTAGCCCAATCAATATTCGCAGTAACGGAAGCTGCCTGAGATTCTTGCACGCTGAAAATGATAGCAGCCGTTGCTACTAAGAGGGCAGTTAGCATGGCTGAAACCCATTTATTCATAACTCAAGTGAAGTGACTGTACGGGTTGAAAGCTTATTTCATCAAAGCTTGAGTAATGCCCCCTTACGTCCAGTCTGACAACTCTTGCAGGAGATGCTCTCTCTCACAAGTCAGATTTGCTGCTTCTTTTAGTAAAGAGTGAAGGTTAAAGGAAACCCTCCTCCCTTCCCACCCCAAGATTACCTATCTCTGGTTTACTTCGACGCCCTCTGTGTCCTCTGTGTCCTCTGTGGTTCGTAAAAAAATAGGTATTCTTCAAGCGGGAAGGGAGTAAAACGCTAATGCTTCACCTTTAACGTCAGACAACTGGCGATTGCAGGCTTAGGCGTTAGCTTCACTTCACGCTCCCGCCTGCTCGCTTCCCCCTGTCGGACGTTGCCCGCCCGTAACGGCTAACGCCCCTACAGCATCCTGGAACTTATAAGGAGAGCTAAGGAATCACTCTCAAGCCTCCGCGACATATCATCTGTCCTTGAGTGAGAGTAAGTTCCTGAAGTGCAACGTCTGAGCCTAAATCTATCTGGAACCCATCGAAATTCAGGGGTAGCGTGTCGGGATGTAGCTGAACCTGGAGGGGGTTCAACAGCAACTCGTGAGGCGTTACCAGTTGAAGACCAGCACGAATCACCACAGGTGTGGTTTGAAGTGATGCATCTGTTAGAGTGCCACTCAGGGTGAGCTGACCATCATCAATATTGATAGATTGCCAGTTGACGGGTTGGTTTTTTAAATCATTGGCTAGATTTGTGATTCCATGAGATTTGAGGAATGTACCGAGTAACTCAGTCAATGCATTGGATAACAAAGGAGACTGAAGGGATGTTTGAAGGTCTGTTTGCTGGAGTAGCAGTTGACCAACAACGGGGACGGGTTCTAACAGACGCAAGGGTTTGCCCTTGAGTACCTGACTTAGGTTAACGCGAATGTCAGTTCCCTCCAGCTCAATTTGGCTAAGATGCAGTCCTTGGTAGACTGCACCACTTGCCGCAACAGAGACACCAGGGATGTAGCCGCCGAGGATTTGGCGATCGCCCCCATCGATGTTGAAGTACAATGCTTCAACCTGCTGCACTTGCGATCGCAACCACAGTTGTAGCGCTGGCGACAGCACAGTACTAATAACTCGGCTTTTTTTTGGCTTCAAGATTTTTGGAGTTTCAAGCACAACAGCACCTAAAAAATAAGAAGACTCAATCAACGATTTCTGTTCACAACTTCTTCACAAGTTTTGTCTATGATTCGCGGACGCAGTCCTGTGAGATAGGTGGAACGGACACAAACCTATCTACTTAATCCCAGACATTGAGCGTCCGCCATCAAACCCCTAAGCCCAAACCCGCTGTAATAGGTAATAGTTATATATCCAGACCGAGCTATTGTCTTCTCCAAAGGCAAACACTTGTAATTCTCCCTATTCTTGTAATATTTGTACATAGTCTAGACAGGATGGGGCTAGGGGTAGGCATTCTCCTACTTCTTTGGAAAACTGAAGGGTAGGGAAGTGCGCCCAACCTATCACCTCCTCTAGACGAAAACGCTCACACAGGAGTCGAACCATGGAAGAAAGAGTACAAAAAATTCTTTCCCAGTGGGGTATTGCCTCACGGCGTCAAGCTGAGAAAATGATCTTAGCAGGACAGGTTCGGCTCAATGGCACGGTAGTCCATTTAGGGCAAAAAGCTAATCCAGAAATAGATTTGATAGAAATCAATGGCAAACCTATAAAACTCCATAACCGTCCTCAATTTATATATCTGTTACTGAACAAACCCGCTGAGGTAGTATCCACTTGCCGTGATTCCAGGAATCGTCTTACAATTCTGGATTTACTGCCGAAAACGCTCTCCCGAGGTCAGGGTATCCATCCAGTTGGACGCTTAGATGCAGAATCCACTGGTGCATTACTTCTGACGAATGACGGGGCGCTGACGTTTCACCTCACTCATCCTCGTCATCACGTTCCTAAGACGTATCGCGTTTGGGTACAGGGACATCCACCTGAATCAGTGCTACAACGTTGGCGTGAGGGTGTTAACCTGTCAGGGAAAAAAACCTTACCTGCTCAAGTCCGGGTACTCAAGCATCGAGATAGGGAAACACTTCTGGAGGTTGTGTTGACTGAGGGGAGAAATCGGCAAATTCGTCGTGTCGCTGAACTGCTAGGCTATCCAGTGATTCATTTACACCGCACTGCCATTGGTCCGATTCAATTACAACCACTCAGCGAACCAGAACTACCCAGCGGTCACTACCGTTATCTTAAAGATTTTGAAATTCGCTTCCTCCACAACCGAGTCCACCTACATCAGTAAAAGTGCCAGCAGATAGCAAGGAGTACCGTGTATGAAGGAGAATAAACTCCATTTTCAACAGGAACAAGTCGAGAAGCTGGAAGAACTGGGGTCTCGCCTCCGTCAATTCCGCACCGAACAGTCGATTCCCTTAGAGGAAGTGGCGGCTCAAACCCGGATTCAGACCCGTCTGCTGAATGCGATTGAAGAAGGCAGACTCGATGAATTACCAGAACCTGTCTACATTAAAGGGTTTATCAAGCGCTTTGCTGAGGCGCTAGGTCTAAACGGGGCGGAGTTTGCTAGTGCTTTTCCCACTGGAGCGGGTATCCAATTTGTCAGGCCTTCCTGGCGGCACTTGCCTGCGGCTCAATTGCGACCGATTCATCTTTACTTGCTCTATATTGTTCTAGTGATTAGTGCGGTGAGTGGTTTATCAGTTCTAGTTAATCGCGCTGCCGAACCCGTGTATAAAGCTCGAATCTACCCCCTGCCCCAACAGCCGTTACTGCCAGCCAGCAATCCTCCCGCACAGAATCAGCAGCAGAAGTCGGAAGACACCAAATCTGCTAAAGTCGTGCAGTTCAACCAAAATGGAAAACAGCTACAAGTGGGCGTAACCTTCAAAGCTCAGTCTTGGATCCGAGTTGTCGCTGATGGAAAGACAGAATTTGAGGGCGTCTTGCCTGAAGGAACGCAGCGCATTTGGGTGGCGGATGAAAAACTGATTGTTCGAGCTGGTAATGCTGGAGGCGTCTTAGTTGAATTTAATGAAGAGAAGGCTAAGGAGATGGGTGCTCCTGGTGAAGTCCAAGAGGTGACGTTTGCGGCGGCAAATCCCAAATCTTAACTTAAGAGGGTTGTTAGTTGTTAGATAACCAACAACCAATAACTAACTATGAACCTATCGGTGCTCTACCGTAAGTGTAGGTCAGGGTCTTGAGGCGATCGCATAATTCCTCGGTCAAAGCATCCGGTCGGTAGCGCCACTCCCAATTCCCTTCTGCTTTGCTGGGGAAGTTCATCTGGGCCTCTGCGCCCAGACTTAACAAATCCTGCATGGGAATAATCGCTTGGTTTGCCACACTACTAAGGGCAAGGCGAATCAAATCCCAATTGATGCCTTCCGGACTCAACGCACCTAAGTAACGTAAAACGTTCTGCTTTTCCCATTCTGAGAGCTGATTGAACCAGCCCAGTGTAGCGTTGTTATCGTGAGTGCCGGTATAAACAACACAGTTGCGTTTGTAGTTAAAAGGCAAATTGTAGAATTTTCATACCAGGGAAATCAAAGCGATCGCGCAATTCATCCACCTCTGGTGTAATGATCCCCAAATCCTCCGCCATAATCGGCAACTTGCCTAACTTGTCGTTGAGGACCTGAAAAAATTCTTCTCCCGGTGCCTTAATCCAACGGCCATTTACGGCAGTAGTCTCGCCCTGAGGGACTGCCCAATACGCTTCAAACCCCCGGAAGTGGTCAATCCGAATGATGTCCACGTACTCCAGCAGCGACTCAAACCGCTGTACCCACCAACTAAAATTCTTCTCTTGCAATTTATCCCATTTATAGACGGGGTTACCCCACAGTTGACCCGTTTCGCTGAAGTAATCTGGTGGCACACCTGCCATTAGCGAAGGTTCGCCTGTTTCTTCATCCAGGCAAAAGATTTCTCGATGCGACCAGACATCGGCACTATCATGAGCGACATAAATCGGAATATCACCAATAATTTGAATGCCCTTGGCATTGGCATACTGCTTCAACTTAGACCACTGACGGAAAAACTCGAACTGCAAGAATTTTTGGAAGTAAACCTCACCTTCCAGACGCTGCTGCCACTGCTCTAGTATTTCTGGATGTGCTTTGGAAATATTTCGCTCCCAGGTATGCCAGCTAGTCCCTTCATGAGCTTGCCTGATTGCCATAAACAGCGCATAGTCATCTAGCCAGTGAGCCTTGGTTTCGCAAAATGCTGTAAAATCCTTTTGTTGGATCGGCGACGCATTTGCCTTAAAAGTTTCGCAGGCTTTCTGGAGTAAGGGAACTTTGGTCTGGATGACTAGATCGTAATCCACCCGATCAGTGGGAAACTCTGGCAATGCCGCAAAGGCTTCATCCGTTAGCAACCCCTGCTCTTGTAACTGTTCCAAACTAATCAGTAGAGGATTTCCCGCCAGCGCTGAAAAGGACGCATAGGGAGAATTTCCATACCCAGTGGGTCCGAGTGGTAAAACCTGCCAAAGCTGTTGGGAACTTTCTGCCAAAAAATCAATGAAGCGGTAGGCTTCTAATCCCAATTCACCGATACCGAATCGGCTGGGAAAGGAACTGGGGTGCAAGAGAATGCCGCTAGATCTCAGAAACGACATAAAAAATAACTATAAGAGCAAGAAAGTAATCTTTATGACACTAGCACGGTAGCAAAATCTTGAAAATCAGCCCCAAGTCAGGTGATCCCAGAACAAGTAACGGTTGGGGCTAGATTTGCTCTTGACAAGGGAGCTATGCTAGGGGCGGCATCCCGATGCATTGGCTTAGCTTGTGACGTACCGAAATCCTACTCCCACTGTTGACATCATCATCGAATTAATAGACCAACCCCATCGACCGATTATCTTGATTGAGCGTAAAAACCCTCCACTGGGTTGGGCGATTCCTGGTGGCTTTGTGGATTACGGTGAGTCAGTGGAAACAGCGGCAGTGCGGGAAGCTCAGGAAGAAGTGAATTTGCAAGTCGAGCTGATAGAACAGTTTCAGGTCTATTCAGACCCCAACCGCGACCCGCGTAAACACACTCTCAGCGTTGTGTTTATCGCAACAGCAAGAGGCGAACCCCAAGCGGCTGATGATGCTGAGAATTTGGGGATTTTTCAGGCTTGGGATGTGCCGGCCAATCTCTGCTTCGATCACGACAAAATCTTGCGAGATTACTGGCATTACCGACATTATGGACTGCGCCCTCGCTTGTCGTAGTCAACGCCCTTCAGTTGCCGAACTTAGTCCGCGATCGCACTTTTCTACGGTATGGATGCAAAAAGAGGGCACGTCAAGCCCTCTATGTATAACATATACCTTGGGGGCTATGTATCCTAGCACTGTCCGAAAGGACTTGCGAGACTTATAATCCCCAAAAGCTAAAGATTGTTTTAAGAACGTTAGCTCTCAGACAAGTCTTGACCTACGACTTGTCCTTTAAGCGATTTGAACTCTGCTGCTAGCTCTTGGCGCGTCTCTACTTTGAGTAGGTAGCGGTAAACAAACCAGGCTGTATAGCCAATCCCCACTAGTTCAAAAACAGGAGCTAAGAGCGGAATATCATTGATGGCATCCAGGATCGCCAGTGTTACCTTAACAGTGACAACGCCTGAAAGCAGCAGCGCTAATGTGATCAGCGGTTTTTGGTAACTAGAAAAAAATCCACCTACATAATCGGGCAGTTTTGACAAGAAATCGAGAACGGGTTGCACCCATTCTTGCCACGGTTGGTCTGCTGATGGAGCAGGAGGAGGAAGTTTTGTTATTGCACCGGGTTGGTCAACGTTTACGTCTACTTTCAGCTCTTCCGCTTCTTTTTCAGATTGTTGCATGGGTTCCATATTTCCTCTACCGTTACCTTAGGTAGGATGTTGTGTCGTTGGGCAAGACAGCTAGGTTAAATTGCAGGCTAATTCACTGTTGCCCATATTACCAAACGTTTTTCTTCACCTGGTATAGAGCAAAATGACACTGTTAAAAGCCTGCTATACCCTTAGAATTTACTGTTTGCCCTTCAGCAAACATCTCGCACTTGGAAGCCCTGTGGCTTTAGCCCCAGGGAGGAAAACAAAATTGCGACGATAGTCGCAAGCGAGGCAAACTCTTCGCTCCCGGTGAGTATTTCCCGTCGCACCCCAAAAGTCGCACTCTTTTGGGAGGAGCTACAGATATTGCTCGGTTTCCCGACCCGCCTCTGTAGGGCAATCGATGTTGGGGCTTAACCCCATCTCCCGAATTGGGGAGACACGAGCCGCACCAAAGTTATTGGTCGGTAGTTATTCTCAAGATACTGCCTTAACCCAATAAAGCTGTTTGATCTTGAGGGTCTGGAGTTTAGAACTGACCTGGAAACATTCCGAAGTAGATCTTTAACTCTTAACGAGAGGATAGTGCGTTTGGCACTTAGACGAGTCATCTTCAACCAAAATTCGAGCGCTAGCGAGAACTACGTCCTACAAGCTCTCGAATACAAGTTGTGGGTCGATGACTGACTACATATTCCCTATAGATGAGTAATCATCCGGAAGTGATCATACCAATTAACGGGATCGGGCAAGTAGATTATGAGAAAAACGCCTGAAAACTCCGTGTCTTTAAACCAGGAGTATTAACTCAGGACTTACGCAAAATTGTCTCTAAACCACATCTGGTAGGGACACGATACCAAAGTCCCTACCAGATGTGGCGTCTGTGCGTAAGTCCTAAACTATCCTTTTTAAGAGGTTCATAATACCAGTAAGGAGACATGCCTCGAAGGCAGCTCTTAGCCGTTGGAGATTGCCAAGCCTTGCTCGTAGTACTTCATAACTTTTGTGTAGTCTCCTAAGGCGTAACAGGCGACTCTCAGGCTGGCGAGCGCCTGCTTGGCGACTCTCTGGTCAGGAATAGCACGGGCTACTCTTAGGCGTTGTTCATAGCATTCAATGGCTTGGGCGTAATCTCCCAAGGCGTCGTAGGCGGTTCCCAAACTGCCCAGGGCTTGTTCTTCAGCGCGGCGATCGCCTTGTTTTCGAGCCGTGATCAGTCGTTGCAGCCCGTACTCGATCGCTTGCAGGTAATCTCCTACGGCATAGCAAGCGTTGCCGAGATTTCTAAGAATTTGTATTTCTAGGCGGTAATCCCCTAGTTCCCGTGCCAGCGCCACCCGTTGCTCGTAATACTCGATCGCTTGGCTGTAGTTGCCTATCGCATAGTAAGCATTACCGAGATTTTTGAGAATCTGCTCTTGGAGCTGACGGTCATTCAGGCTCTGCGCCACCTGCAAGCTTTGCTCCTGGAAGGCGATCGCGCGGGGCAAATCCCCTAGGGCTTTATGAGCTAGTCCGAGATTGTTTAACGCAGCAACCTCACCTGGCTTGTCTTTGAGTTGACGCATCAGGCTCAGGCTTTTCTGTCCGCGTTCGATCGCGTTGACAGGGTCGCCTAGGTGACGGTAGGAATTTCCCATAATTCCTAAAACCTGT
>JAIUYC010000080.1 GCA_020216575.1 Coleofasciculus sp. S288
ATCTATTAGTGCCAACAGTCAGGAGAATTCATCGCATTTCATCTCAATTTCATTCCTTGGTGTCATCCTAAGTTAAACAGTAATTCAACTCTGTTCAGTTAAGGATTAAACAGGACGCTTGGCTGCCAAAACCTTGAACCTATGCTCAATGCCATCCTCAAATGGTCGATTGTTCGCCGTTGGATAGTCGTACTGGGAGCCATTCTAGTCACGGTTTTGGGTGTGTACAATCTCACCCAAATGCCCTTAGATGTTTTCCCCGACTTCGCCCCACCCCAAGTTGAGATTCAAACCGAAGCACCCGGACTCGCACCTGAAGAAGTCGAAACCCTAATTACCCTGCCGATTGAAAGCGCGGTTAACGGTACACCTGGAGTAGAAACGGTACGCTCTTCCTCTGCCGTCAGCATTTCCGTCGTCAAGGTTATCTTCAAATGGGGGACGGATGTTTATCAAGCTCGTCAACTAGTAACGGAGCGATTGCAACAGGTTCAGCAGAAATTGCCAGAGGGCGTTGAAAACCCGCAAATTTCTCCCATCTCTTCCCCCATCGGTACGGTGCTTCAGTATGCCTTCACCGCTGAAACAACCCCACTGATGGAAGTTCGCCGCTTGGTTGACCGGGATATCACCAACCGACTGCTGGCTGTACCGGGGGTTTCTCAAGTGATTGCCTATGGTGGGGATGTTCGCCAGTATCAGGTTTTAGCTGACCCCGCTAAGCTTAGAGCCTTCAATGTTTCCCTCGATGAAGTCACCGCAGCAGCTAGAGGCGCAAATGTCAATGCGGCGGGTGGCTTTTTAATTAATCCAGACCAAGAATTGATTATCCGAGGGGTGGGGCGGATTGATTCAATCGAGGAACTGGCAAAGTCAGCGGTAACGGCTCAAAACGGGACGCCCATATTGCTCCAAGATGTGGCAGAAGTGCGGATTGGAGGAGCTTTGCAGCGTGGGGATGGCAGTTTGAACGGTCAGAAGGCCATTGTGGTTTTGGTCAATAAGCAACCCCAATACGATACTCCCACGGTGACCAGAGCGATCGCAAAAGCAATGGACGAGGTGAAAGCTGGGTTGCCTCAAGATGTCAAAGTTACCGAGACATTCCGCCAACAAAACTTCATTGATGCGGCGCTCGAAAACGTCACTGGCTCTCTGCGCGATGGCACTATCATCGTCTCGATTATCCTGCTGATGTTTTTGATGAACTGGCGTACTGCCATTATCACCCTCAGCGCCATTCCCCTATCCGTCTTGATTGGGATGATGATTTTGGGCTGGTTTGGTCAGGGTATCAATACTATGACATTGGGGGGGCTAGCTGTTGCGATCGGTTCGGTGGTGGATGACTCGATTGTGGATATGGAGAACTGCTATCGAGGACTGCGGAAGAACCAGGCATCAAGTAATCCCGTGCATCCCTTTCAGGTAGTCTACGACACGTCTGTAGAAGTGCGGGTTAGTGTGATTTTCTCTACGGTAATTATCACCGTTGTCTTCGCGCCGATTTTCTCGCTTACGGGTGTGGAAGGACGCATCTTTACGCCGATGGGCGTCGCCTATCTGGTGTCAATTTTTGCCTCAACGTTGGTGGCGATGACGCTCTCTCCAGCACTATGCGCGATTCTGCTGGCAAATCAGCGATTGAGAGCAGAAGATACTTGGATAACAGGACTTTCACAACGGCTTTATCGGCCTGCCCTCAATTTTGCGATTCGTTGCCCAAGCATTATTTTGCTCGTTGCAGGTGCGTCCTTAGTGGCGTCTTTGGTAATTCTGCCGAGTTTGGGACGGGTATTTCTGCCGGAGTTTCAGGAACCCTCGTTGGTGAATACGATACTTTTGTATCCGGGGAGTTCTCTGGAAGCAACGAATCAATCGGGGTTAGCCATGCAGGATGCTCTTAAGGGAGATAAGCGATTTAATTCCGTACAGTTACGCGCTGGACGTGCTCCCGGTGATGCGGATGCGGGAGGGGTTAACCTGGGGCATTTGGATGTGGAACTGAGTCGGGAGGGGTTGCAGGATCGAGAGGGGAGTATTGAGAAGCTGCGGGAGGAGTTTGCGAAGTTACCGGGCGTTGCATCGAACGTGGGTGGGTTTATCTCTCACCGGATGGATGAAGTGCTGTCAGGGGTGAGAAGTGCGATCGCCATTAAAATTTTTGGCCCTAATCTAGAAGAATTGCGTCGCCTTGGTGCTGAAGTTGAGACGGCGGTAAGCGACATTCCAGGACTCGTAGACTTACAACTCGAACCCCAAGTCCCCATCCGACAGGTGCAAATTCAGTTTAACCGGGAAGCGGCGGCTCGTTATGGTTTAACGGTGGGTCATCTAACGGAGATGGTAGAAACAGCACTCAACGGGCGAGTCGTTTCTCAAGTTCTCAAAGACCAGCAACTGTTTGACCTGATGGTTTGGTTGAAGGAAGATGCTCGTAGTAATTTAGATACTATCCGCAACCTGCTAGTAGATACCCCGACAGGTCAGAAAATCCCCCTCGCTCAGGTTGCCAGCATTGACTACGGGACTGGGCCGAATACGATTAACCGGGAGAATGTTTCTCGCCTCATTGTCGTTTCTGCTAATGTATCAGGGCGAGATTTAGGCTCTGTGGTGGAGGACATTCAAACCCAAGTGCGCCAGTCAGTACAGTTGCCCACAGGCTACTTTATCCAATACGGCGGTCAATTTGAATCGGAGCAACGAGCAACTCAGAATTTGCTGGTTTTTGGAGGACTTGCGATCGCGATTATTGCCGTCTTAATGTACTTTGCTGTAAAGTCCATTGCTGCCATGTTGATGATTATGGTCAATCTGCCTTTAGCACTAGTGGGAGGCATCTTTTCTATTGCTTTAGGAGGCGGAATCATCTCCGTTGCTTCGATGGTGGGATTCATTACGTTGTTTGGAGTTGCGACGCGCAACGGGTTGCTGTTGGTAGACAACTACAACAACAAACTAGCGCAGGGAATGCCTTTACGAAACGTCATTTTTGAGGGATCGATGGAGCGCTTGGTCGCCATTTTGATGACGGCTCTAACTTCAGCGTTGGGGATGATACCGTTAGTGATTGGGAGCGGTGCGGGGAAGGAAATCTTGCAACCCCTAGCCATTGTTGTGTTGGGAGGATTGTTTACTTCAACGGCGTTAACGTTGCTGGTTCTCCCGGCACTTTACGCTCAGTTTGGCAGATTCCTGATTCCGAAACAGACCCAGCAAGAGTCCAAAATTATTATTACAGATGGGCTGAAGGTTTGAATTGCCAGATTCCCGACTTCTTAAAGAAGTTGGGAATCTAAGTCTAAGTAGCTAAGTGTAGTCTCTAAAATTTCAGGAGCAAAAATTATGAAATCTATCAAGTCTAGGTTGATGATTCTAGGCAGTGTAAGTCTGATTATTCTCGGAGCATGTGGTAACAATAACCAAATCCCAACCTCAGATAGCAGCGCGACAAGTCCCCAACTAGCCGAATCAACTACACAACAAACGGATGCAACTCAAACTGAATCGTCTGGTCATGCTCCAGTCCCTCAAGCAGGTGGTCAAGTTGTCGAGTCAGGAGTTTATCACTTAGAGTTTGTGCCTGTGAAAGAAGGCAGTGGAACTCATCTCGATTTTTATTTGCAAAAAGGGGACAATCACGAACCAATTCCTAACGCTAAAGTGACGGCTCAAGTTCAGTTGCCTGATGGAACGCAGAAAACTGTAGACCTTCCCTATGATGCTGAAGGGAAACACTACGCTGCTCTGCTACCAGAAACAGCAACGGGTCAGTATCAGGTGAAAATCACTTCGGATATTGATGGAGAAAAAGTAGATGGTCGTTTTACTTTCTCTCGGTAAACTTCTGAAATTGGTTAAACTTGTATGAAACGCTTCGCAACTGCACTAGCGATAACTTCAACTCTTCTTCTGGCTCAAAGTTGTTCGGTATCTCCCAAAGCTGAGGAAAAATCCGCTAAGCTATCCAATCCTCACGCAGAACCTTCGCTGGATAATGGGGAGATGCATCATGAAGGGCATTCGATGGGTGATGGGAAGCAATCCTCTATTGCTGTAGCAAAACTCACTGCGCCCAGCCAGATTGCTTCTAATACAAGTGTTCCTTTGGCGATCGCGATTCAAGACTCCACGGGAAAAGCCATTACCCAGTTTGACACCTTTCAAGAAAAACTCATGCACCTGATTGTTGTGAGTGATGACTTACAGTTTTTCAGTCACATCCATCCCGATCATAAAGGAAATGGTCGCTTTGAAGTGAGAGCTAATTTTCCCCAGCCTGGCAACTACACGATTTTTAGTGATTACAAACCATCAGGACAAAAAGAACAAGTATCGGTGCTGAAAGCACAAGTTCCTGGAAAGAGCGCAACTACGAACCTGTCAGAATTAATGCGATAACTGACATCTTGCACCATTCTCAATAAGCCCGATATCCCGCCCGGAACTTAAGTTCACAGGCTTTTAGCTTAAGTCCATTTCAATGGACTCAAATCCTTTCTCAGTCCTCTTGAGAGGACTTTAGCTATTAGCCAGGGGTTTAAACCCCTGGCGGACTGACAGCGCAGGTGCAAGATCTCAGATAGAGTACTAGCCTTTTAGCGTATTAAGCTACACCCGCAACACTGGCAACCTTGCGGTATTCCTCAGCCGCACGCCGACAAGCTTGAGCGCAGCTTTGGCAATGCTCTGCGTCGTGCTTTTCACATTCGTTGGCACAGGCTTCGCAGATGTCGATACAGGAGCGAACAATTTGGGGAATAAAGCGCGAACCACGGCTCATAAAAGCAGCAGACATCCAGCACATTTCGGCACAGTCACGGCAGAGGCGAGCGCAGTCAGGCATACCGCCTAGGCAGGCATCTTCACAGTGTTCGCATTCATAGGCACAGTGAACGGCAGCATCTAAAACAGATTGATAGTGTTGATGAGGCATTACAATCCTCCTTGTTTAAGTTTCTAGGTTTATCTGGAAGAAACGCTAAGTACGTCACGTCCCTTCGGCTTCACTGTAGACACTTGGAGGTGCGATCTCGTCTTCCTGATGGCGCAACTAACATTTCTTTCTAAAGACTTACGAGGATTTCATATTGATTTCATTTCGTTGTGTATTCCTAAATGAGGAGGTATTGCCCTATACAAATGCCCTTCCTAACTAGGATTTCACTCTAATTTCATTCTCGTATGAAAAAATAAAACATTGTAATAATTAGTTATTAAAATCATGAGACAAAAAAATTAAATAGATCAGTAAACTTTTATTGCGTGCTATAGTCTCTCCAGCTAGGTAGAGACTATAGCCTAGTTAGCAAGAAGTGAATGATTTATCTACTTTGTAAAAAAAGTTACTCAACACAA
This sequence comes from Coleofasciculus sp. S288, assembly GCA_020216575.1. Classification (GTDB taxonomy): domain Bacteria; phylum Cyanobacteriota; class Cyanobacteriia; order Cyanobacteriales; family Coleofasciculaceae; genus JAIUYC01. The sequence continues at coordinate 5,362 of JAIUYC010000080.1, forward strand.
CAAATTTAAATTTTTCCTGCTCCTTCTAGCTAGTAATAGGAGTCAGTTATGGAAACACTGCATCTGCGATTGAAAGGCATGAGCTGTGCGTCTTGTGCAAGCACAATTGAGCAAGCTATCCAATCCGTCCCTGGCGTCATTGAGTGCAACGTTGAATTGGCGAGAGAGCAAGCTACCGTCCAATATGATGCCAAGCAAACGAATTCCGAGCAGATAGCCCGTGCAGTGAGTGAAGTGGGTTACTCTGCCGATCTGATTTCAGAACCAATAATGAGAAATCACCAACACGAACACCACCAACACGGACACCGACACAATAGTGCCGTAGCAACACCCGCAAATCGCATGGCGAAAGACCCCATCTGCGGCATGGTAGTGGATAAAGCAACAGCACTCAAGACAGAACGTGCCGGACGCACCTACTATTTTTGCAGCCAAAGTTGCCTGAAAACATTTGAGAATCCCGAAAGGGAACTCAAATCGATGCGAAACCGCGTCACGATCGCCCTGACGGGGGTTGTCTTGCTGGCAGTCATGCGAGCGGCGGCATTTCTAGGACTGGCGACAGGCGTCACCCTTGTAACTTGGGCACCCATCCCAGCACTACCTTGGTTCACCTGGGGCGTGTGGCTATTTATCCTCACGACCCCGGTGCAATTGATTGGTGGATGGTCATTTTACGTGGGTTCGTGGAATGCGATCCGCACCCGCCACATCAACATGGACTTCCTAATCGCTTTAGGGACTACTGTGGCTTACCTCTACAGTGTGGTGGTCGTCTTCTTCCCGAATATACTGCCCGTCGAGGTTGCAGAGCGCGATGTCTACTTCGAGGTATCTGCCATCATCATTGCCTTCGTACTGCTGGGCAAGTACATGGAGGAAATCGTCAACTCTAGGAGAAGCGATTGTTCGGGCGGCGCGACATCGCAATCTGGAACTTCCTGAAGTGAAACAGTTTCAAGCCATTCCCGGACACGGCATTCGGGGGGAAATCAATGGCGATCGCGTCATTCTGGGCAACCGCCGCCTGTTCCATCAGCAACATTATGTACTCAATCCCTCAGCAGAAGACGAGTTGAGCCGCCTAGAATCGGACGGAAAAACCGCTATGTTGGTGGGTCGTAACGGCGTTGTCGTCGGGATGGTCGCTGTTGCGGATACGCTGAAGCCGGAAGCGAAAGAGGCGATCGCGTCTTTGAGCCGAGAAAAGGTCCAAGTCATCTTGCTCACTGGAGACAACCAGCGTACCGCAGATGCGATCGCTCGCCAACTCGGAATCAAACAGGTAATTGCTGAGGTGCTGCCAGGAGATAAAGCCCAAGTGGTGAAAGACTTACAAAAACGGGGCGAAGTCGTGGCTATGGTGGGCGATGGCGTGAATGATGCTCCGGCTCTAGCAACGGCAGATATTGGGATTGCCATTGGTTCTGGTGCCGATGTTGCCAAGGAAACGGGGGGCATCATCTTAGTAAAAAATGATGTGCGTGATGTAGTGGCAGCCATCCGCCTGTCTCGCGCCACTATGGTCAAGATCAAACAGAATTTATTCTGGGCATTTATCTATAACGCGATCGGACTACCCATTGCTGCCTTGGGCTTTCTCAATCCCATCATTGCAGCAGCAGCAATGGCGTTGAGTTCTTTATCAGTCATCGTCAACTCGTCACTCTTGAAGGGATTCAAGGTTAAACCATCCATGATTTGAATGACAAGTGTTGCATTAGAGATGCTTCTTGCCTACCTTCCCTAAAAGCTACATTGAGGCAACTGTAAGTAAGCATTCATTCCCAGAAATTAGGAGATTACTATGATTTATTCACTCAAGCGTTACCAATTCCAACTGGATAACATACCCGCCAAATACGTAACATTTCCCCTCATTGCCATCACTGCCTTTTGGCTGGTAGCAGCCGCCGCTCAGAAACCTCTGTTTGCTATCCTGCTTTACACCTTGCCTCTGCTCTTTCTCTTCATACCCTTTTTCCTCTCAACATCGTTTTTCCACAAAAGAAAACCAGACCTACTTTACCTACCAGTCGCAACCACTCCACCCCTGAAGCTCTTGCCAGCTAACAGAAAAGTCAACAGCTAATTGTCATTGCTTGGCATGGCTTCTGTATCGACTTTCAAACGTCTACATCAATCGCTGAATTCAATAGAAATGAGGGAATACAATGAACAGTAAATCTTTAATTTACAGTCTTGTCGGTTTAGTTACAGGCGGTGCGATTACAGGATTATTAGTTATCAACCGCACACAAGCTCAGACTCAAGTTTCACAACAAAACAATCCTACTCAGACCCAACAAAATTCGCAAGCTCCAGAACACAATTTGCACCATCCAAAAGGGTCTCCAACTGCTACTCCTTCCGGTATGAGCATGATGTCTCAACAACAAGCCGAGCAGCATTTTATCCAGATGATGATTCCTCATCATCAAGGAGCGGTGGATATGGCGAACCTTGCTCTTAGTAAAGCACAGCGTCCTGAAATTAAAAAGCTAGCTGAAGCTATCAAAACAGACCAAAACCGAGAAATCGAGCAGATGAAAGCCTGGTATAAACAGTGGTACGGCACTGAAGTACCTGCTTCATCTGGAATGGGAATGATGTCCATGCATTCTGGTACTGGTATGAATCAGCAGGGCAACCAGGAAATGTCTATGAATGCCTGTATGGAAATGATGGGTATGAACATGAAGCCCGGTACAGGCATGATGAACATGAACATGATGGGGACAGATTTAGAAGCTCTAAAAAATGCTCCTGATTTTGACAAAGCGTTTATTGAGCAGATGATTCCCCATCACAAAATGGCAGTAATGATGGCGACAATGGTGTTGGATAGCGATCTCCCAGAAGTTCGCAATCTAGCGAAAAACATCATCCAGACTCAGACTACTGAAATCGAGCAGATGCAGCAATGGAATCAGACTTGGTTCCGATAGTTTTTTGGTTTTTTCAATGCAATTCAAGCCACACAAAAGCAAATTTTTGAGAGGCTTTCATGGTTCACAAACATCATCATTCTGGCTCTGGTGGCGGATGGCTCAGCCCAGCCAAAATTGCCCTGTATTTCTTTCTAGGCATTGCCGCTTTCTTTCTCATTACTGAACACCTAGCACACCTGATTCCTGTTCTGCCTTATTTGTTGCTCCTACTGTGTCCGTTAATGCACCTATTTATGCACCATGGACATAGCGGACATGGCGGACATGGTGGCAACCAAGATAACCAATCGCCTCGCTAAAAAACAAGTGCTGAGTGCTGAATGCTAGGATTCAATTTATTAGTCAGCACTCAACACCGTCTCGCCAATGCTATCAGAGCTATCCCCTCCAAAAAATAGGAGATGAAAAATGAGTAATCCCCCTGCCTATGGTCTCTGGCTTTTAGCGATCATCAACTCTCTAGTATTCATTATTTTCGCCTTCAGCTTTACTAAGCCAAAAAGCCCCCGTGACTGGCGATCGTTCAGTGCTTTTTCTGCGTTCATCGTGGCACTGTTTACGGAAATGTACGGCTTCCCATTGACCATTTACCTGCTTTCAGGCTGGCTGCAAAAACGCTATCCGAGAGTTGACCTTTTATCTCACGACACCGGACACCTTTGGCATACCTTACTCGGATTGAAAGGCGATCCGCATTCCGATCCATTGCATATTCTCAGCAACCTATTCATTTTCGGTGGATTTATCCTGTTGGGTTCGGCTTGGCCGGTGCTTTATAAGGCTCAGCGCAGCCACACCTTAGCCGTAGCAGGACCTTATGCTTGGGTGCGCCATCCCCAATATGTTGCGTTCATAACCATTATGCTGGGATTCCTACTTCAGTGGCCTACAATCCTGACGTTGCTAATGTTCCCGGTGCTGGCGTGGATGTATACAAAGCTCGCCTTCCAAGAGGAACGTGAAGTACGAGCAGAATTTGGCGAACAATATGCCCGTTATGCCGAAAATACACCTACCTTTTTTCCGCGTTGGAGAGGCAGCGCACAAAAAAGATCGTCTGATTAACAGATGTTTGGTGCTTGCCTGCTAGTTTGCCATTCTTTCGGACTCATTCATGCTGTTCTGGAACATTTTGCTCCCTAAATTTTCAGCTACTTACTAGGTTGAGCAGCAGG
>JAIUYC010000081.1 GCA_020216575.1 Coleofasciculus sp. S288
TTTTCGAGGAGGAAGCTTTCGGATTCGTTCATATTTACCAATCTGGGTAAGCTAGAGTTCAATCGCTATTCGATTTCACTGATAAAGTAGCGTACTCTTCGGTATTGTTGAGAGGGATCGCCTGACTTGCACCCTTTTATCCCACACCTAGCGATCGCACTACCGAAGGTAAAGCCTTTATTCTAATTTAGAACTTGAGAGTTCCGTAAAATTACTTACAGACATAATTCCAGCCTACCTTACAAAGCCTTTATAAAACACTGACAAAGTGCTTAAATCAACAAAAAATTAGCAATCTTCACTGAGATTTTACAATTTCAGGAGGGTTTATGCAGGAAGCATGAAGTGAAGAAATTAGCTCCTAGAAAAACTTTCAGGGAAATAAAAAAATAAAGGAGGCTATCCTGTACTTGTGGTGAAAAACCCCGTTTTTGGTAATTGGTAATTCCTTACTCGGCAAGAGAGGGGGGAGATAGGGTTCCCGGAAAATACTTCCCTATCTTCCCCGCCTTCCCCACCACTGATTGATCAGCTTGTGATAAATTCGCCAGAGGAGGGTATGGTGTTAGCGTTTGTGCAACTGCCGCGAACCAACACCGAGAACACCAAACGCTAGTAGACCTAGCACAGAAGCGGGTTCGGGTACAGAAGCGGGTGGTTCTTGACCACCACCACCTGGGATGTGATTGTCAGGGATTTCTCCGACAAAAATGCGATCGCTCACATCATCTGCATACTGAGAGCCAGCAATGCGACCGTTTAAGCCATCTTGGATGTAATTAGCGAGGGCTTGCTGGTAGGTAACGCCAAGGCTGGTGAAATCAGCTCCACCATAGGGATATTGGTCGCCACCTCTGGCAAGGAAGTCGATAGTCGCGATGGAAATCGTAGGTGCATTGGCAACGACTGCCCCATCTTCAACAATCACCGTACCGTCATTCAGAATTACGGTCTTTACCCGCGTACCCGGGGTAGTAATCTCACCCGTTACTGCATCGATTTGTTGAGCTGTACCCGCTAGATCGTAAGCGAATTTGAATCCAGCAATTTGGGCGAAGCGACCGTCGGTATTTTCGACATTGGACACCGCGTTTTCCAGGATTTCCTTGAACTGCGCGGCGGCAATGTCTGGCACGATCGCGGCGAAGTTGGCGAATGGCAGAATATTAAAGGTATCTAGTTCGGTGAAATCACCAGCTGGAATAATCGAGTTGTTCCGGATTCCGCCTCCATTTTGCAGGGCAACAGTCGGGGCATCAAGACCGAAGCTAGGAGCTAGTTCAGTTCCCGTCCAGAGTAGGGCATCAGCGATGAGGTTACCCAAATTCGTCTCTTGAGTTCGGACTCCTGGCGTTACACCAAACGCACCTCGCTGTCCATTCAGGTCTACTTCGCTTTGGGCGATTACGTTAGCGGCTAAAGCTGCCTCTGAAGCTCGAACCGGCTCAACAGCATTCTCCTGTACGAATTGATTGGGTTCGGTGTTGGGGTCGCCAGCTAAGACGCGGAGAGGACCACCATTGAAGGAAACGACCTGGCCAGCATCATTAAATTCGACTTCGAGCTGACCAACATATCTGTACTCGCCTGCGGTTGTAACCACCGGAACGCTAGCGCCATCCTTGCTGGTTGCGGTAGTTGGATAGGAACCTGCGGCTATATCACCAGGTAGAAGTGGGTTATCTGGGTTAGCTAATAGGTCATCACCACCCCCCGCAATCACAATATCGACACCACTTAGCTGGGGAATGAGAGTCAGTTCTTCATTGATAGACTGCAAGTGACTGATGAGGATAATTTTATTGACTCCCTGAGCTTCCAGAGCATCAATTTCAGCTTGCACAGCACCGGCAATATCTTGACCTACACCAACATTACGAGGGCTGGAGATGGAACGTAAATCGGGTGTTGTGGCTCCAACAACGCCAATCTTTTCGCCATTCTTGTCAACAATGGTACTCTTGGCAATCCGTCCTTGGTCAACTAACGCCTGCAATGCGGGTTCAGAACTGAAGTCTAAGTTAGCGCTCAGGAAGGGGACGGGAGTGTTAAAGTTGGGGCTACTGATGAAGTCAGCTAAGACATCCGGACCAAAGTCGAAGTCGTGGTTGCCTAGAGCGATCGCATCATAACCAATCGCATCTAAGGCGATCGCATCGTAGAATGTATCATCCTGTAGGCTAGCATTGAATGCCGTACCCGCCAGGAAGTTATCCCCCGAAGAAAGAGTGATTACAGCATCCGTAGTGGCGTTTGTTTTTAGGCTGTTAATCAGAGTGACAAATGGGGCTGCACCGCCAATATCACCATTGGGGAGGAGTTTTGACTCACCATCGTTGTTGTGGAGTACCGTGAGCGTAAAAGCGAGGGACGGTGTTGCACTCAATGCACTCGATAGACCAATCAAGCCAATCAAGCTTGCTTTCAGGATCGAGAATCTTGCAGAAACCAGGGTAGGCACGGAATTGATTTCCTTCAAATGCTAAGGATTAACAGTAGAAATACGGTGAATCTTTCAACCGCTGATATAAACAGCCTGTGCTTGTTTGAGGGCTTTACTCTCTTTTGACTGAAATCCAGATTTCTACGAGAGCCAGTATTAAATTAGCGACTCAAGGTTAAGAAACCATTTAGATCAATTAAGCCTGCGTTAAAAACTACCCCTTCTCATACACTCTTCACAAAAGGAGATTTAATCTTTACTTTAGCTTTATAGAAAAAGATTGAGGTACACCCTAATTGCACTGACTATGCCCGATGCCTTAAAACTCTCAACTTTTTACCTCACTAGATTGAAAACTGCTATATCTTCGGAAAAAATCAATAGAAAAATCTTCTAGCAATAAAAAAAATCCTCTAGAAAAGCTAGAGGATAAACTTAGGGATGGCTCTAAAAATTGGAAGTAGCTAACCCACCAGAGTCAAATCCTTCTTAACAGTAGAATCAGCAATTTCTGGTTGAGATGTTGAGGCGGAAAGCACCTCTGGAGAAACTGGAATTGGGAAATTAATGGTGCTAAAGGTTTCCTCTTGAGAAACATCAGCTAAAGTCAGCCACAACTGAAAAGTGATCAGATGGCCAAACTCCCTGCCATTGCTCAGTGTCTAGCTTCACGTTCCGCAGGTTGACTCGGCTGTCATAGTAAATCGTGTCGATCGCAACAAAGGCTTTACCTGTAAAGTCGTGAAAACTAAGTTGATGGTCTAATTGAACACCAGCAAGGGCGTCTTGGAGGGTGACGCCATTCGATAACGGCTGCTTCAGCGTCTCCCGTGGAAGCGTTCCAGGCTCGGCGTTAAAGTCACCCGTGCAGAATAGATACGAATTAGCGAAGTTGAGGTGAGTGAGGCGATCGCATATCAGTCTTGCCCCCAATTCTCGCGCCTTTTCGCTTTTGTAGTCCAGATGCGTATTAAAAACTGCAAGGTTTTTTTCCTCACCTGCCATGGCAAATATAGCCCAACTTACCATTCGAGGCAGAGGATTGCCCCAGTGAGGGCTGATGCTACCTGGGATTTCTGGCGTATCGCTCAAGAAAAAGTCCCCAGTCTTAAGGCATTTCAGCCGTTCTTGGCGGTAGAAGATGGCACAATACTCACCTGCACCTGTGCCAGTGCGATCGCCTCCGACGCTTTGGTAATCTGGCAGTAACCGATGTAAGTCTAGCAGTTGGTGCGCTTTTCCTTCCTGAGTGCCAATAATATCCGGTGCATAATGGGCGATTGATGCCGCTACTGCTGCTTTCCGCACTGTCCAGGCATTATCGCCTGGGTCAGGCTTATCGTAGCGCAAGTTGAAGCTCATGACTCTGATTTCCATGTTTGAACTGGTAATGGGTAATTGGTAATTGGTAATTAGAAAGAAGCTACCAATTACCCGTTACTAAAACAGCCCTATAGTGAAATGGTACAGCTCACCCAATAAGTTTTAGTGCCATCAGGATAAAGCGCACCAGGAATATAGCAGCAAGAATCCAGACAGCTAGGCTAATTTCATGGGCTTTACCTTGAAATGCTTTCACTAAGGGGTAGGTAATAAAACCAATTGCCAATCCCTCAGCGATGGAGTAAGTCAAAGGCATCATGAGGATAGTCAAAAACGAGGGAATTGACTCAGCGGGATCATCCCAATGAATCAGTCGGACATTTCCTGCCATCAAAACACCCACAATAATCAGGGCTGGTGCCGTAGCAAAGGCAGGAACGGCTGCGAACAGAGGAATAAAAAACACGGATAGGGTGAATAAAATAGCGACAATTACCGAAGTAAACCCCGTGCGCCCGCCTTCCGCAACTCCTGCGGCTGACTCAACATACGTTGTGACGGGGGATGTTCCCAGCACTGCTCCAATGGTGGTGCCACAGGCATCAGCAGTCAATGTTTTTCCAGCACGGGGCAGTTCGCCGTTTTCGTCAATGTACCCACCTTGCACGCCTACCCCCGATAAGGTGCCAACGGTATCAAATAAATCGACAAATGCAAAAACAAAAGTAATGGCTACTAAATCCCAGAAATTCGTTTGATTGAGCCGAGTAAGCCCGATAATCGACTGACCTAGCAAATGTCCAGGCCACTGGGGAAAGGCGATAATGCCTTCAGGCCAAGGTGTTGTACCGAGAATCCATCCTAATAAGGCTGTGGCTAAAATTCCCCAGAGCAGTGCTCCTTTGATGCGTCGAGCGACTAAGGCACTGGTAATCAGGATTCCTGCGATCGCCATTAAAGTTTGCGGTTGACTCAAATCGCCCAAACTAGTTTTAGTCGCCTCGTTCGCCACGATCAAACCCGCTCCCCCTGTCTCTGGATCGCCAGCTACAGCAATGTAAGCAAGAAATAAGCCAATGCCAGCAGCGGTTGCAATTTTGAGGGATTCAGGAATGGCATTGACAATATAGGTGCGAATATTAGAGACAGTTAGCACAATGGTTAGTAGTCCTTCCAATAACACCGCTGTGAGGGCAACACGCCAGTCAATTCCCAGTCCCAGAACGACTGAGAATGTAAAAAAGGCATTCAGCCCCATACCGGGAGCCATGGCAAATGGGTAATTGGACACCAACCCCATCAGCAAAGTAGCGATCGCACTGGAAATAGCAGTGGCAATGACTAGCTCACTAAACAAATCCTGCGGTTGTTCCAGAAAAATTGCATTCGACAAAATGCCCGGATTGACTGCCAGAATGTATGCCATTGTCATAAAGGTGGTGACACCTGCCAACACCTCTGTTCGGATGTTCGTCTGGGATTCTGCAAACTTAAAGAATCGGGCGATTGTGCCTTGCCACCCAGTCGGTTGTGGCGGCAGTGGTTCAGCAATGGAATCCGTTTCTTGATGACTCAACTCATTCGCTTCGCGTTTACTCATGTTTGTACCCAACACGCACTCCACCACCATTAAGGTTAATTGAGTAACGTAATAATACGACACAGTTCCCCAAAAGCCTTTGAGAGATGCAACACGGTTCTATGACTCTGTCTAAAAAGCTCACTAACTCATCTATCCCCTGGTTTAGCATTGGCATAACCGCTATCTTTTTATTCTCAATTGCTGTGCGCTTTTGGGGACTGAGTCGATTTAATTCACTGGTATTTGATGAAGTTTATTACGCGAAATTTGCCAACAATTACTTAACTGGCACCCAATTTTTTAACGCCCACCCGCCGCTGAGCCAATATATCATCGCCATTGGCATCTGGATTGGTTCTCATCTTCCCTTCGGACAGGATACGGTAAACGGCTTGACCGGTTCGATGCGTTCCACTTGGAGTTACCGTTGGCTTAATGCCCTCACTGGCTCGTTTATTCCCTTAGTCATTGCCGCAGTTGCCTACCAACTCACTCGGCGTCGCCGCTTTGCTTTTATTGCTGCACTATTTGCTGCCGTTGATGGTCTGTTTTTGGTGGAATCCCGTTATGCTCTTAACAACGTTTACCTAGTCATCCTGGGACTACTGGGGCAGTTGTATTTTCTATTGGCACTCAATCATCAAGCACGAGGACGCTGGTTCCGAGTTGGACTAGCGGGTGTTTTCTTTGGCGCTTCAGCCGCGATTAAGTGGAATGGCTTGTGGTTTTTGCTAGGAGCTTATCTGGTTTGGGGTGCTGCTTTAGTTTTGCAATGGTTCAGAAAAGATGGAGCCGCTCAAGCCAAAAGTTTTTGGTCACAGCCGCTACGAAATCCCTTACAAAATCTGACCCAACTGAATGTCTGGCAAGTTTTTCTGAGCTTGGGAATTATCCCAGTTCTCACATACAGCCTGCTGTGGATTCCTCACTTGCTCATGAATCCTACACCCGGATTTTGGCAAGCGCAACAGGAGATATTGGCATTTCATGAAAAAATTGGCAGCGGTCGTGATGTACATCCTTACTGTTCTACATGGTACAGTTGGCTTGTGATGTGGCGTCCAGTTGCTTACTTCTATCAAACCGCTCGCACTCCAACTGAGCAAGTACCCGCTTATCCACCCTTGCCTGCGGGAGCTGGAAAGGTGATTTATGATGTCCATGCCATGGGGAACCCCATCCTCTGGTGGCTATCGACAGCAGCCATTTTCTTGCTGCTGTTGCTGTTGGTTCTCAGATTCATGGGAAAAGCAGGTTGGCAGGCGCCTCCCACTCCCTCTACTTGGATTGCACTCTACTTAGTTTTAAACTATACTGCGAACTTGTTACCTTGGGTTAGAGTAACTCGCTGCACGTTTCTCTACCATTACATGGGAGCATCGGTATTTGCTGGATTAGCACTGGCTTGGTTCGTTGACCGCTGGCTGGACAGCGAGAAGCCTCAATACCGTAGTGCTGGGATTACCGTAATTTCTTTAGTCCTGCTGGCGTTTATTTTCTGGTTGCCCCTCTATTTGGGGCTTCCTTTGTCGGTTGAAGGGTATCAAGCCCGGATGTGGTTCCGTTCTTGGATTTAGGGATTTCCAAATAAAAAAATGTACTTGTAGGGGCGGGTGCGAGCGAATAAATTAGAGACACAAACATTAACTTCACTGCAAAACCCGCCCTTACCCAATGTAGGTATAGGAATAATTTATTTTTTGGAAGTCCCTTAGTGCAGGCAGCGGAAAATGAAACTATTAAGGAAAATTCTCAGGAACGTTGACCTGTAACGATATAGGAAACTCGTTGACCAATATTGGTCGCATGGTCAGCCATCCGTTCTAGGTGACGAAGGACGAGTGCCAGTAAGAGAATTGGTTCGACAACTCCTTTGATATCTCGCTGATACGCTAGCGTTTGATAGAGAGTATCGTAGGCATTATCAACCTTGTCATCTAGGTGCTTGACCGTTTGCCCTGCTGTCGCATCCAAATCCGCCAGCGCCTCCAAACTCACGGCCAGCATGGCTTGGGCATGATGGGACATTACTTCAACTTCCGGCAAGCAGGAATGGGGCGGATACGGGAATAATTTAACGGCAATCTCGGCTAAATCTTCAGCGTAATCGCCAATTCGCTCCAAGTCCCGCACTAGCTGCATAAAGGCACTGAGCAGGCGCAAATCTTGTGCCACGGGGGCTTGTAGCGTCATTAAGGTGGCACACTCTAACTCAATGTGACGATAGTATTGGTCGATTTGTTCGTCAAGTAAGCTAATTTCTTTGGCTGCCTCCAGATTTCGGGAAAATAGGGCTTGATGGCTCAGGCGAAACGAGTTTTCTACTAAGGCTCCCATGCGCAAAACATCCTGCTCTAAACGCCTGAGGGAGCGTTCAAACTGGAGACGTTCGGAATTGCTATGTTGAGAAGATATGCTCACCTCGGATGCCTTGGCACGAATTAGAACTACCCATACCTACATTGATAACAAATCTCAGTAAAATTAGATAGGCAGTTTAATCTGTAACCAGGCTCCTCCTGTTTCTGGATGATTTTGGGCTTTAATCGTACCGTTGTGAGCTTGAACGATTTGCTGGACGATCGCAAGTCCCAACCCGCTACCCCTTCCTCCTATCGTTGGCGATCGCTCGGATGGAGTTTGCTGTCGGTAACGAGAAACATCTCCCCGATAAAGCCGCTTAAAAACATGGGGTAAATCTGGTTCCGAGAAGCCACAGCCCGAGTCAATGATATCGATTTGAATCGAACCGCGATCGCGCCGCGCACTCATCGATTGTGGAGCGTTAGCCAAACGAGGTGTAGCCCAACGGGGCGTCGTCTCGCTATTGGATTTGTCGGACTTGTTGCCGTTTTCCGGCAGTGTTCCCGTTTCCTGCCAGGGCTGCCCGTCCGTTGGGTAAAGAAGGAAATCACCCGACACCTCATCACTAGACTCTTCCGCCTCAAGGTATTTCACCGCAACTCGAATGGCTTCTCTCGGTGGACTGTGTTTGATACTGTTATCAAATAGATTGAGAAAAACCTGAGTGAGTCGGGCTGCATCAGCAGTTAGCCAGAGGGTGTCGAGACCGGAATAGGCAAGAGTAAGCTGCTTTTGAGCTGCCAACGGCTCTAAGGTTTGCCAAACCGATTGAATTAAAGATCGCAGTTCGACAGGTTGAAAGGTAAGACTTTGACTGGGATTTTTCTCCAGATTGCTCAATTCCAGCCAATCTTCAACCAAATCGATCAGCCGATTGCTTTCAGTGAGCAGTTTCTCAATCCACCGAAGTTCGGGAGCTTTGAGACGCCCTTGTAGCGCTTCTGCCACCAAACGAATTGAGGTGAGAGGGGTTCTCAGTTCATGGGCTAAGTCAGACACCCACTGATTGCGAGCTTCCGAGAGTTCCACTAAGGGTTGGCGATTTTCTAGAAAGACACCCACTTCGCCACGAGATAGAGGCCAGCTATACCCACGTAAGTAGAGCGATCGCACCTCACTCATCGCTGCCCCATCCAGGCAAGGAGGGTGAAATACCCATTCACTGATATCAGGTTGTTGTCGTTGACGGGTTCGTTCAATTAACTGATCCAGTTCGTAGGAACGTACCACCTCCAGCAGCAAACGCAGTTGGCTGGGTTCCCAGCGGTCCATCTGCAATAGCTGACGCGCTTGCTCGTTGCACCAAAGCAACCGATTTTCTTCATCCACCTGCAAATAACCAAACGGCGCTATCTGGAACAGCCTCTGCCGGATTTGCAGTTGTGCCTCCAACTCTTCACGATGCTGTTTGGCTCGCGCCATCTCACTGCGCAAGCGGGAAACTAATGGCAGTGAGGTGCTACTAGTATCCGTTGGCAACGTCCTCAACATCTGCCTCAACTGCTTTTGGAGTCGGCGCTGCTGCCAGAGCCAAACCCCTATCCCCAAAGCTAGACCTAATAAAAATGCCAGGAAGGTCATCCGTTGTTATCAGGTTGAAGGTTGGCAAGTTAAACGTTGACAAGTTGAAGGTTTAAACCTTCTCACTTTACCGAAAAATTGGGTTTAAAGTCTCCCCTCTTCTAGGGGGACTTTGACGGTTCCTACCTTTCAATCGACCAACCTAT
>JAIUYC010000082.1 GCA_020216575.1 Coleofasciculus sp. S288
AACCTTTATGGCGACAGCTATAACACCAGCTAACGAGGTTTGGCGAAAACTAGCGTCCAATAGTGGGTATATTGTGATGAGGGTTCAGTGGCATAACCGATGCCAACTTCTGTGAAATCGCGGTTGAGAATATTGCCCCTGTGAGGAGGGCTGCTCATCCAAGAGCGCATGACTGCTTCTGGAGTCGCTTGTCCTGCCGCTACATTTTCACCCATTCTTCCCCAAGAGTAACCTGTAGCTTCAATTCGAGACCTCATCGTAGAGCCATCGGAGCCAGTATGGGAGAGAAAGTCATTTTCTGCCATATCATTGGCATGACGCTGTGCGGCTTGCGTTAGCTGAGAATTAACTCGCAAGGGAGGGGCGCCAACTTTTCGGCGTTCCCCATTAATTAGCTGTAATACCTTAGCGTTAACCGTTGATTGTGCCAAAAGCTGAGGTTTAACAACTCCTGAATTCTCTGCTGATAGTTTAATGGTACTATTCTGCATTGGAGCCGCACTCTCACCTAGTGCGGCTCTTGTCAAACTTGAACTGGTGGCAGTCGAACTCAAACTGAGAACGATACCTATCAGAAGATAGGTCAATTTGTTTCGAGTAGAGATAATGTTGTTGTTGCTAAACATTTTGGAGGCTCTTAAAGACTACCTTCAATACGAAGATAACCAACAAAAAACATGATTGGCGACCCTTGATGAGAGAATAAAAATTCTACAATTAACGGTTTTGATGATTCCAAATTCACCAAATTACTGGATAGAAAATGCTCAGGTGCCAGCATCCTTGATAGTAAGTACTGAGTTAGAACAGACACGGGAGGGGTTATGCTTGGTCGATCTTGAAATTGCCCAAGGAGTTATCGCCCAAATAGTAGCAGCAGGCAATGGTTCCTCCAGCCATACAGAAGCGGTTGATTGGCGTAAAGGGCAAGTTTGGCCTTGTTTTGTAGATATGCACACCCACTTGGATAAGGGTCATATCTGGGAGCGGTGTGTGCTAACGCTTAGTCCTGATGGTACCTTCGCCAGTGCACTTGAAATGGCAAAAAGCGATCGCCAAAAATACTGGCAGCCAGAAGATGTCTATCGCCGCATGGAATTTGGCATCAAGTGCAGCTATGCCCACGGCACGAAAGCGATTCGCACCCACCTTGACTCGTTTGGCGAACAAGCGGCAATTAGTCTAGAAGTATTCAAAGCCCTTCAGCGAGAATGGACGGATAGAGTCATGCTGCAAGCCGTTTCTCTCGTCAGTCTCGATTACTATCAAACCCCTGAGGGAGTTGCTCTCGCTGACCAAATTGCTGAGGTTGGCGGCATCTTGGGTGGCGTAGCTTACATGCATCCAGAGTTAGAGGCTCAACTGGATACCGTATTCTCCCTTGCTAAAGAACGAGAATTAGACCTTGACTTCCACACTGATGAAAACGGCGACTCCAATTCAATTTGTTTGCGAAAAGTAGCAGAAGCTACCCTGCGTCACACCTTTACTGGGCAAATTGTCTGTGGTCACTGCTGTAGTTTAGCGGTACAAGCATCAGAGGTGATTCAGAAAACACTGGAGTTGGTCAAACAAGCTGGAATTGCCATCGTCAGCCTGCCGATGTGCAATCTCTATCTGCAAGACCGAAAACCCAACTCTACACCCCGATGGCGGGGAGTGACTGCCCTGCACGAACTGAAACGACAGGGCATTCCTGTTACCGTTGCTAGCGATAACTGTCGCGATCCGTTTTATGGGTTTGGCGACCATGATGTCTTGGAAGTTTTTACCCAAGCAGTACGGATTGCCCATTTAGATATGCCCTATGGCGATTGGCCTCGGATCGTCACTACGACAGCAGCAGATTTAATGGGTTTGCCAAATGTTGGGCGAATTGGGGTTGGACTTCCCGCTGATTTAATTCTGTTCAAAGGACGTAATTTCAGCGAACTCTTGTCTCGTTCTCAACACGACCGAATTGTTCTCAGAACGGGTAAGCCCATTGATACAGCTTTACCGGATTACGACGAACTCGATGAGTTAGTTGCAAAAGATGTTTTGTGAGACAACGAGATGAAGTGCGATCGTCTTATCAATTCTTGACACTCCCACGCCTAAAAGGACGTGGGATGAATTGCTTGTGTTGTGTAATTTATTTTTAAGGGTAAAGACATCCAAGCGGCTTTAGCTGGCGTTGACCCATTGAATATGTTGGTCAATCGCGTTCTCGATAGTAATCTGATTAAGGTCAACCAGCTCTAAACCTCCACAAAGTCTCAAAGTCTTCAGATCGCGATCGCTTCCCAGTAAGGCGGGTTACCAAATCGCTTCATCAAGAAATCCATGAACGTTTTAACCCGCAGCGAATGCCTGCGAGAAGGCAGATAAAGCGCGTAAATGCCCATATCCATTTCAGCTTGAGGATGCACCTCGAAATCAGTCAGCACAGCTTGCAACCTTTCGGCTCGAGTATCTCCACTAATCAATCAAGTTGGCATCAGGATGAGTGCCACACCATCCAAATCTTAGATTAGCTGTTTAATGTTGCACGGTCGAGTATGCGTTGCACTTGGCAATTCGTTTAAGAACGCTCGTGCTTTTTCGTTGCGCTCAGAATGGCATCAGGGCTTTTCAAACAGGCTATAAGGGATGAAAACACTCATTAACCTTCTAGACTGAAGGCAACACCCAATGTAGTACTGAATAGGAGGGCTTGCCTTGACCGAAAACCCCATTCCCCTCCCAATGATATCGCGCAGCGAACTTCGGCAGTTGGTTAGTACCCAGCTGCAAATGTTGCTGGAGCAAGGGAACCTTCAGGGAGCAAAGCAGGTGCTGGTACCTGTGCAACCCGTGGATATTGCGGAAGCGATTGAAGGGTTGCCAGAAGCTATGCAAGTCATTGCTTTCCGCTTGCTTTCCAAGGATGAGGCGATCGAGGTCTACGAGTATCTTGACTCTAGCGTCCAGCAGGCGCTAATCGAAGAATTCAAGCGTCAGGATGTGATTGACATTGTAGATAAAATGTCACCCGATGACCGAGCTCGTCTACTTGATGAATTACCGGCTAAAGTCGTCCGACGTCTTCTCGAACAACTCAGCCCTAAGGAACGCCAAGCTACAGCCTTGCTACTGGGTTACGAGGCGGGTACGGCAGGGCGGATTATGACGCCCGAATATATCTCCTTGAAAGAGACGTTAACGGTTAGCGAAACGCTAGAGCGAATTCGCAGTTTAGCCAAGGTGACTGAAACGATTTATTATCTCTACGTCACTGATGCCTTGCGAAGCTTAAAGGGGATCGTTTCCTTGCGTGATTTGGTCACTGCTCAGCCTGATCAAACGCTGGGTGATATTATGGCTCGTGATGTGGTCTTCGTTCATACGGATACAGACCAAGAGGAAGTTGCACGGCTGATCCAGCGTTACGATTTTCTTGCCGTGCCAGTGGTTGACCGAGAGCAACGCCTGGTTGGTATTGTTACGGTTGATGACGTGTTTGACATCTTGGAGGAGGAAACAACAAAGGATATCTATGCCTTGGGCGGGGGTGTTCAGTCAGGAGGTGACAACTATTTTCAAACGAATTTATTAACAGTTGCCCGGAAACGAGTAGTCTGGTTATTCGTCTTGCTGCTTACTAACACGGTTACGGGTACAATTATTCGATCGCAAGAGGCACTTTTGCAGCAAGTGGTCACGTTAGCCGCCTTTATCCCCCTACTCGTCGGCACTGGCGGTAATGTCGGCGCTCAGTCCTCCACAGTTGTGATTCGCGGCTTAAATACCGAGGAAATTCGCGACTTGGGTGCGTTGCAAGTAGTTGGACGAGAGGCACTGGCGGGCTTGCTACTGGGGTCAATACTCGGTTCAGTGGCAACGGTATGGGCTTACTGGCTTCAGGGAAATTTGATGGTGGCGCTGGCAGTGGGGATTAGTTTAATTGCGATCGCACTACTCGCCTCCACTGCTGGTTCAGTCCTGCCATTTCTTTTTCGTTCGCTGGGTTTAGACCCCGCCCTGATGTCAGCACCGTTTATTACCACAGCAGTTGACGTTTTAGGTGTTCTGATTTATTTCAATATTGCCCGAGTGATTTTGAGGCTGTAATAGTAAATTAGGGCTACTGTGATGTTAAATCGCCGTCTACAGGTTGCAGAATATTTATTCATGGCTGGCTCTGTCGTCGGCTTTGCCTTATCAGTAGCCTTCGGACAGATAATCTATGCAGCAGTGCCAGTGTCTGTTGCTCTGCTGCTGAACCTGATTAATCGTCTCCGTTTGGAGCAACAAATGCGGCGTCGGCTGAATACAGTGATCGCACAGTTACACCGACAACTCTCCCAAGAAAGTCAATCCCTCTACGAACAACACCTCAAGGATACAATCGCCTCCCTAGACGCTCAATTCCCAAGATATTTTTCCCAATTAGACCCTTCAGACTCTCAAGTTAGCGGCGTAATGCCAAGACAGGAAGATCGCGATACTACCCAACTCAAAGCGCAACTAACGAACTTAGAGCAATCCCTCAACAGTGTCGTGCAATACCTGAATAGTTCATCACTACCCGTCAGAGTCGAGCAGTTGGAAACAGCGATCGCATCAATGACTACAGAAATTGCTAAGATCCAGCATCGGCGTTCAGACGCCCGGAACCCTCAAATCGAGGCGATTGAACGGCGACTCGAAGCGATTGAACAGTGGGACGCCCAACCGCCACTCCCTCGCTCCGTCACCCAATCTCAGCCAATTTTTGAATCCCAACCTTTAGCCGCACCCAATTTCTCACCCCCTATACCAACCTGGAATCAATTACACACCCTCACAGGACATTCTGATTGGGTTAGCTCGCTTGCCATTAGTCCAGACGGTCAAACCCTGGTCAGTGGTAGTTTTGATACAACGATTAAGCTGTGGAAACTCTCGGCTGGGACGCTTATTCGCACCTTGTCGAGTCATTCCAAGGGAGTGTTATCTGTTGTCATCAGTCCGGATGGGAAAACTCTTGCCAGTGGGGGGTTTGATGAAACGATCAAGTTGTGGCGTCTGGATACAGGGGAGTTGATTCGCACCCTGAGCGATCATACCGGTTCAGTGCGAGCACTTGCGATCGCGAGCGATAGTCAGACTCTGATCAGTGGAAGTTTTGACGAAACCATCAAGCTGTGGCGTCTGGATACAAGGGAACTTCTGAATAACCTGACTAAGAATACCGGACAAGTATCGGTGATTGCTCTGATGCCAGATGAGCAAACCCTTGCCAGTGGCGCGAGTGACGGACTCATTACTCTTTGGTCGCTCGATACCTCCAAGGCCAGTGCAAAACCGTCTACACGCTTGCTCACGGGGAATCTCAGTTCCGTTAACTCGCTTGCCATTAGTCCCGATGGTCAAATTCTGGCTGCGGGTTGTACAGATGGGACTATAAAGGTATGGCGGTTCGATACGCTTGCCCTGCTGGATGTTTTTCAAGGACACTCAGGACCTGTGATGTCGGCCGTTTTTAGTTTCGATGGACAACTCTTAATCACTGGCAGTGCAGACGGTACGATTAAGATTTGGCATCTCAAAGCAGCTAGACAGTTAGGCGTTCTTACTAATGATTCATCGGCAGCCGTGCAATCCGTCGCTATGAGTCCCGATGGTCAGTTGCTAGCTGGAGGTGGTGCGGGTGGCATGATTAAGGTTTGGCAACGAATTGATTAAAAATCAGGAGTTCCGTTGTTGGGGCAATTTAATAGCAGGGGGTTGCAGTGGAATCTCTACAATGAACTCTGTTCCTTTCCCTGGTTCTGACAGACACCGCAGTTGCCCATTGTGTTTTTTGACAACAATTTGATAACTAATAGACAATCCCAAACCCGTGCCTTTTCCAACAGGTTTGGTGGTAAAGAATGGGTCAAAAATCCGTGCCTTAATCTCTTCGGAAATGCCCGGGCCGTTATCAGCAATTCGGATTACCACCCAGCCATTGTCCACTACTGCGGTATGAATCTTAATACAAGGGCTTGCAAGTTGCTGATTGATTTGAGAAGAACCTTCAACTTTCAACTTCTCCAATGCATCGATCGCATTACTGAGGAGATTCATAAAAACCTGATTGAGCTGTCCTGGATAGCATTCCACCTGGGGGAGATTCCCATACTCTTTGACTAGCTTAATGTTAGACGCTTCAGGTCTTAAGCGGTGCTGCAAAATCAAGAGGGTGTTATCAATGCCCTCGTGAATATTCACCTGTTTCCGTTCCGCTTCATCCAGTCGCGAGAAATTTTTTAAGCTGTTGACAATCTGGCGAATGCGGTGTGTTCCCATCTTCATTGAACTGAATAATTTGGGGAAATCTTGCCGGATGAAGTCGAAATCAATCGCCTCGTAATGATCTTCAATATCGGGTATGGGTTGGGGATAGTGCTTGCTATAGAGTTCCACCAATTCCAGCAAATCGCGAGTATATTGATCAGCATGGACGATATTGCCGGAGATGAAGCTCACTGGGTTATTAATTTCGTGGGCAACACCCGCAACTAATTGCCCCAAGCTTGACATTTTTTCAGTCTGAACCAATTGGAGCTGAGTTTGTTGGAGTTCCTGGAGAGTGGTTTCTAGCTGGATTGTTTGCGCTTTCAATGCCGCTTCCGACTGTCGCAGTGCTGCTTCTGCTGCCTTGCGCTCTGTCAGTTCATCAGCTAGCTGTTTGAAGAGTGCTGCTTGCTGAATGGCTACACTTAACTGCACGCTCAACTGTCTGAGCAGTTCTACCGTCGAATCTTGCCACTGCCGGGTTCCAGAGCATTGATGGGCAATTAGCAGTCCCCAGAGTTGGTTTCCTTGCAGGATGGGAACCACTAGGTTAGCGCGAACCTGAAACCGCTCTAGTAATTCAATATGGCAAGACGCCAGCTCGGCTTTGTAAATATCCGGAGTGACTCGAATCCAACCTTTTTGGTAGAGATGAGCTTGAGTTTTCTTAAAACAGTGATCCTCGATCGTCATTCCTAGAATTGGCATCCATTCCTCACCAACGGACTCCACGACTATCGTTCCACTCCAATCTGGGTTAAAGCGGTAGATCAGTGTGCGATCGCAGGCGAGAAATTGCCGCACTTCTGCCACCGCAGTATTGAGAACGTCGTCCAGATTCAATGACTGACGGATGCGCTGATTCATCCCTGCCAGCAGTTGCTCTCGTATGGCTTGCTGGCGCAGTCTGTGTTCCGTCTGTTTTCGTTCTGTGATGTCGCGGAACGACCAGATTCTGCCGTAAGACTCGCCATCTAGGGATAACACGGGGGCTGAGTAACGTTCAAAAAACCGTCCGTCATGTAAGGGAATTTCATCACGGCTAATCAGGTTGGGATTTTCATCGAGATGCTCGATTTGTTGGAAGATCTGTTGCGGCTGGGCAATTGAGGGAAGTACGTAGTTGAGGACTTTTTTTTCATCGCCGGAGTGCATTAGCTCCTCCGGAATTTGCCACATTTCCCAGAAGCGGCGATTGTAGCTGGCGATCGCGCCTTGTTCGTCAATCACCAAAACACCATCAAGATTGGCTTCCTGTTGCGCTTTCAACAAGGCATTGCTCCGTTGCAGTTCCTTTTGCGCTTGCTCTCGATGGGTGATGTTTCGAGCCATAACCATACCGATAGAGATTTCTCTATCTTCATCGGTAACTGGCAGAGTATAGACGAGGTAAATCTGACTGCCAAAGGGAAACTTAAATACCTTTGTTTCTCCCGCCAGCGCCGCTCGATAGGCTGGCTCAAAGACGTCACAGATTTCTGGTGGAAACGTATCCCGCAGCGTCTTCCCTTCCACTAACTCTTTAGAAAGCCCTAGTGTGGCTAACTCGATTCCTTCAGCAATTAAGTAGCGCAGGTTTCGGTCAAACAACAGCACAACACCATTGGGAATGTTTTTCGCTAGGGTGCGGTATAGTTCTTCACTCCTTTGCAGGGCTGCTTCTGCCTGTTTGCGATCGCGAATATCCCGGAAAATACCCTGAGCCATTGGCTCTCCGTCCAGTTCAACCCGGCTACCCGTAATATCAACTGGAACCGTCGTCCCATCCTTTCGCAGCACCAGGGTTTCAAAGGAAGGTCCCCGGTTATGTAAAACAATCCCGCCGAAATGGTGATGGACCGCTTCCAGCACTTCAGGCGGATGGATTTGAACCACATTCATGTGAATCAACTCTTCCCGGCTGTAGCCCAGCAGTTCCGCCGCCTGCTGATTCACTTCAACCAGGTTGCCCCGGGCATCTGCCAGCAGAATGGCATCACTGGCAAAGTCCATCACGGCACGATACCGTTGTTCACTTTTCTGAAATGCCAGGGTGCGCTCCTCTACCCGTCGTTCCAACTCCTGATTCAACTGCTCCAGCACCTGGTTTGCCTGTTGCCGTTCGATCGCAATGCCAGCCATATTGGCAGCCTGGGCAATCCGGTTTAACTCTCCAGGTTGCGGCGTTCGGCAATCCCGGTAGTACACCCCAAAGGTTCCCAGAACCCGACCATCGCTGGCAAAGATAGGAAAAGACCAGCAGGCTTTTAAGCCGTGGGGCAATGCCAGATCTCGACCGATCTGCCAGAGGGGATCGGTGGCAATATCCGAAACAATCACAGGTTCCCGCCGAAAGGCTGCCGTGCCGCAGGACCCAATCCCTTCCCCAATTGGGATGCCATCGATCGACTGGAGGTAGGATTCCGGCAACTGGGGGGCAGGTCCGGAGTGCAGCAGACCGGACTGATCGCACAACATCACGGAACAGAGGGCACCATCTAATTGCAACTCCATCACTCCCAGGAGCGCCGCTAAAATCTCTGGCAACGGTTCAGATCTGGCAATGCGCTCCAGAATTTGATTCTGAATTTCCAGCTGCATTTCTGCCCGTTTGCGATCGCTGATATTCCGCGCAACCCACAGGACGGTCTCCGGAGTCAGGGGATAGCATTTGGTATTAAACCACTGTTCTGTTCCCTGGATGAGCAGGCTATACTCACACTCCTGGGTCTGCCCGGTATCCAGGGCTTGCCGGATGCAGGACAGGAAAAATTCGGTTTGTTCTGCGGGAAAGAAATCTCGCAGCATCGTTCCCACCAACTCTTCGCTGGGTCGGAGAAGATTGCTGGAGTACCAGGAAGGAATTTTGAGGTATCTTCCGTCCCGATCGAGAACCAGCACCACATCTTCCATGGCGGCAAACAGACCCCGCAGCTCTGCCTCAGATTCCAGCAGGGCAGCTTCCGTTTGCTGATGGGCATCCAGTTCTGCCTGTAGTTGTTCGTGGGTGGCTGCCTGTTGAATGGCGATCGCCAGTTGTACCGCAATTTCATCCAGCAGGGTCAGATCGCTCTCCTGCCAGGAACGGTTACTGGCACACTGATGCCCAATCAGCAGCCCC
>JAIUYC010000083.1 GCA_020216575.1 Coleofasciculus sp. S288
CCTCACTTAGGTTAATCCATTTCAAATTTGCGTTTCCTAATTGCGCTTGAATTAACCTTGCCTTTCTGAGGTTAGCTTCTCTCAAGTCGGCACTGATTAGATTGATCCCAGGCAGTTGTGCCTGTTCTAGGTCAATGTCTCTAAGAATGGCTTCCCGAAAATCTCGTCTTCCAGCTGTATATTGCTCCAGCAGTTCATCAACGTTCATCTTATCCCCTTCCCCGACTTGCATTAACTTCACAATAGCCTACTGGTTGTCAATAGGATATGAAGAGATTGACAAGGAGTGAAGCCACTTTTAATCATTATGAACTTTTGAAATCCCAGACTTAATTCTCATGGCGTCCGGGTGCTTTAACGATTAACAATGTGAAAGGAGCGCGAATTGGTGTGAGGAATAAAAGTGGAAATAGGTCAAATTGGGCGGAATTTGCTAGCGGTTAGCCCAGCAAATGCGATCGCATTTTTTGTTTTGTGTAGTGGGGCAGTTGCGACACAAGAGCCAGCTGCAATCGCGCAAAATCAAGCGAATCAAGTCTTGACAGATGCTACACAGTCTGGTGTTGTGCCAACGAGTGACCCACCAGACCCAACATCGGAGGTTTTAGAGAAAATCGAGCAATATAGCCAGGAACCCGATGCCGATACCAGTTTGGAACAGGATGACAGCATGGAGCAGGTTACCAATGTGTCGCAACTGAGGGATGTTCGACCGGGTGACTGGGCTTATGAAGCCGTGCGATCGCTAATTGAACGATACGGCGTACTCGGTGGGTATCCTGATGGTACGTTCCGGGGTAATCGTACCATGACCCGATATGAGTTTGCGGCTGCCTTAGATCAAGTTTTCACACAAATTGAGGAGCTTCTCCGTCAAGGTATAACGTCTATTCCTGAGGAAGAGTTTGCATTCTTGCAGCGATTAAAAGATGAGTTTGTTGTCGAACTCGCCCTCCTGCGCGGTGATGTCGATGGACTCACTGCCCGAACCATTGAACTGGAACTGACTCAATTTTCCACCACGACCAAACTGGATGGAGAAGTTGTCTTTGGGTTAACCAGTATTGTGAATGGGGAAGATGCCAACGGTAATGACGTTGACGGTGTAACTACGTTTGGTCATCGGACGCGCTTAAACTTAGAAACTAGTTTCACCGGTCGAGATTTGTTGCGCACACGATTGCAAGCAGAAGGAATGG
Organism: Coleofasciculus sp. S288; assembly: GCA_020216575.1. Taxonomy (GTDB): domain Bacteria; phylum Cyanobacteriota; class Cyanobacteriia; order Cyanobacteriales; family Coleofasciculaceae; genus JAIUYC01. The sequence continues at coordinate 1,200 of JAIUYC010000083.1, forward strand.
GTTCTCTGGAACGCCGCACCCTAACTCCTGAAGGCGAACTGGCGTTTACGGGTGGTACGGATAGCAATGTTCAGTTGGATGCCCTACTATACAGCTTTCCAATTGGCGATCGCACTCAAGTCGTCATTGCTGCCAATGCGGGTGCTGCGGATGACTTTGCCAGCACGGTTAACCCTTACCTGGATGGGGATGGAGCCAGTGGAGCCTTATCTCGCTTTGCCACCCGCCATCCCATCTACTACCTCGTTAGTGGTGCGGGTGTCGGTATCAGGCACGCTTTTAGTGAGGGATTGGAACTGAGTTTGGGTTACTTGGCAGGCGATGCGGGTAACCCTGCGCAAGGCGGGGGTTTGTTTGATGGTTCCTATGGAGCATTAGCCCAGGTTGTCTTTCAGCCTAACGAACAGTTGACCCTTGGCTTAACCTACGTTCACGCCTATAACAACTACCTGCAAACCGGCAGTAACAGTGCCAATTTACTAGGATTAACGACAGTCAGCAACTCTTTTGGCGTTGAAGCGTCTTTCCAAATTAACCCCCGGTTTTTCTTAGGAGGCTGGGTGGGATACACAGCAGCAGATGTCATTAACCAGGGGGATGCTAGTATCTGGAATTGGGCGCTAACGGCTGCGTTTCCTGACTTAGGGAAAACCGGGAATCTAGCAGGCATTCTGATTGGCATGGAGCCGAAAGTAACAGGCAGTGACGACCGTTTGGCAAACCTAGGTATTGACGATCCAAGCACATCCCTCCATCTAGAAGCGTTCTACCAATACCAGTTGACGGATAATATCACTATTACACCTGGAATTATCTGGCTGACCGCTCCAGACCATAATAGTGCTAACGCTGATGTCGTAATTGGAACAGTAAGAACAACATTTAGGTTCTAGAAGTATCCAATGATGAATCCTCTCGGAGCTCCCCCCCAGCCCCCCTTAAAAAGGGGGATTTAGGGGGATCGTAAGTGGGAAAGCGTGTCAACATTAACTTTCAGACCTCCTCTAAGTTTCAAGTTTCCAGGTCAAAGTGACAAAGTTCGAGTGCTGAACTCCAACAATCTAGATTAAAACAACAAGTTTCTTGTTTTAGTCAGCAACAATCTAGCTTAAAACAACAAATTTCTTGTTTTAGTCAGCAACAGTCCAGCTTAAAACAACAAGTTTCTTGTTTTAGTCAGCAACAGTCCAGCTTAAAGCCTCAATCCTCGCGTTCTAAACTCCAAGCTTCAAGCTCAAAGCAGCAAAGTTCAAGCTTTAGACTTCAACAATCGAGGTCAAAGCTTCAACGTTTGCACTTTGAACTCCACTAGTCAAGGTCAAAGCAACATAGTTCGAGTTGCGAGCTTCAAGTGTCAAGGAAAAAGCGCGATCGCTCCTCTACATCGACTTTGCGATCGCACTTTTGCCAAAATATAGGGCGATTAGAAAAGATGTTGTTGGCGAATTAAATGAGGGGTAACACCCGCCACGAATTCGTCAACAACATCTTTAAACCCTTAGCGAATCATGCCACTCTCCTCTAATTCTGACCCTGAGATTCAAGGTTCGTCTGCATTGATAAATTCGTCTCTACTGCCATCTCTTCTCCACTGGTAGACTGTTTAATGTTCATCTCATTCTTAGAACTAAGAGACATAGTGGAGCGAATCGGCATGGCTGTGTCTAAACGCATTGTCATTCGTCCCTGACCCTGAGATGAGAGGGATTTGAGGGTAATGCTAATTTCAGTTGGCGCTCCCGGTGGAGTCAATTCTTGAGAGTCAGCTTGTTGTTCTACGTTGACATTGAGGGTGATGACATTATCCTGTCGATCCACCAACTCATAGATTGCACTTTGAGATAAATTGATTCCCCCCATATTAAAGGCAGAAGAAACACGCCACTTGGCTCCTTTTCCAACCGCCTCAACAGGAAGAGGAAAAGAGAGTTGAGTGAGGGAATTCGATACTTGCTCGAACAATTGTTTTGTAACAGGGTCAAGTCCCTGCGGCAAGACCAAATTACCCGATTTGATTTGCCCTCGGTTATCCATAATGGAAGAACCTCTGAGACCAACAACCTGCTTAAGTGCCGATCGCATAGCATTGAGGACTTCTGGTGGAACATCCGGTTCAGCCAAGACATTGGCTTGAGTAAACGCGAATTCGGAGTGAATGTCCCCGTTGGCATCGACCTGAGTAATGGTTACCTCCATCGTCATATCACTAGATGGGACTTTGATCTGAGGCATGGGCTGACCAGATATCGTGCTGGTTACGTCCATACTCGTCCTCATCGTCGCCGTTTGCTTGGAGTTAGCCACAGGGGTAAACCGCAATTCCTGTCTGGGTTCTATTCCCGCATCCAGCAACTCTACTTGGGTTTGCATGGCGGGGGGAGTCTGGGAAGAGTTGTTGAGTTGCGCGACAGATAACGGAGTTTCCGCTTTAACAACTGCGGGTATCGGCTTGAGTCCGCCTCCAGTCAGGAAAAGACAAACGGAGCTAACGAGCAATAGTTTTTTCATGGCCTGAGTTAAGAGGAAAGCGTGTCTGGGGATGGTAGCGATCGCATTTTAGCTTCTGTCCAATAGAGGATGTGGGAGCGATCGCCCTCTCAAGTTCCAGAACGCGATCGCTTTACTCCGTGTTATGAAGATGTCGTAAAGTTACTTCATCAACTGACTTCGAGCCTATTTATAACTTCAACTTATGTTTAAGTACATTAATAGTTTCTAGTTTAAAGCGAGCTTAAAAAAATTAGGAAGCTCCTTTAAAGCGAGCTTAAAAAAATTAGGAAGCTCCATATAAATTTCGCTCAGTATAGGAGCGATCGCACTCCGTCATAAAGCGATCGCTCTTATCCGAACAGAGATTCCACGTCACAGATAAACCTGGTAACAGTGGACTCGTGAGTCGATCCGCCTTAAACAAGGTCATAGCTTTCTTGAGAATGACATTCTCTCGTCTAAAAACCTCAATTAACTGTTGTTCGCGATCAGCGATCCAATACTCAGAAACCCCTTGAACCGAATAGAGTTTTAACTTCGTTTCCCGGTCGCGTTTCTTATCTTTTTCACTCTTCGACAAAACCTCAACAATCAGCTCGGGAGCACCTGTCAGATGACCTGAACTATCCAGAACCTGAGCTAAACGTTCATTGCTTGCCCAGACAACATCTGGAATTACAGCGTCTGCTTCAGAAAAAATTATACCGGGAGCAAATGCCGCTTGACCCAAACCGCTCTGTCGGGACCAAACTCTCAATTCTGCATAAATAGCACCAGCAATATCTTGGTGATCCCAATGAGGAGCACGGGTCACAAATAGCTCTCCATCAATGATTTCGTAACGATTGCCGTTATCAGGGAAACCTTCTAAATCGGTGATCGTCCAACGGACTTGTCCAGAGGTGGCTGAGGTCATAGACACCGCTCCAGAGTACGGGTACTTCTATTATCATGAATTTTTGTACTGCCAAGGACGAAGGGTGCTACGAGTCCTCTCGTAAAAGGCGATCGCTTCACCCCATCCCAACTTTGAGCTATAGCAATTTTCTACCTCGCAAACTCCACGGCACCCCTAAACCTCTGCTCAAACTTATTCCGCGCTATATCCCACACGGTTAACTTATCTGGCAAGATAATCTCACCATTCACCGACATCCCTAACTGAAGACGAACGGGTTGACCATTCATTTCTAAAGACGGGCGATTTAGCTGAATCCTGGCTGGAAAGGCATAATAAGGACGTTGTGGAGTGGGCGGCAAGACATCAGAACCAACCCACACTACCTTGCCCGGAATGCTGCCAAACTTGCTCTTGGGGAAGGACGCCATTCTGACTTCCACATCCATCCCCTCTTTAACCAACCCAATATCTTTGTCGTTCAGAAACACCGAAGCCACCAAGCTATCGTTAGGCACAATTGTCATCAACGTTTGATTGGCATCGGCAACATATCCCGGTTCGGATGGCTGCAAATCGAAGACAACTCCCTCAACTGGCGATATCATTTGTTGACCCTGTGGCTGTTCTGCTTTAGTCAACTGAGCATCAAGTGCTGCAATTCTCTGCTGATTATCTAGTTGAGCTTGCTTGAGTTGCGAGTCAATTTGGGCAATCCGTTTTTGGTTCTCTGAAATCTTAGTTAGAACCTCTTTCGTCGAGAGAGCGATCGCATTTTGCAGTTCCTCTTTCCCTTTGGTAATCTCCCCTGTGAGTCGCTGTTGCTCCGCCTTCAGCCGTTCAATTTCCGCCAGATTGTTCGATACCTCTTGCTTCTGACGTTGGTATTCCTGAGACGCTGTTCCTTGCTGTGTTCTCTGCGTCTCCAGAATGTCTTGATTTACAGCTAGTAGCTTTTGTGTTGCTGCCAATTTTTCCTGTACCTGGCTGAGTTGTTTTTCCAACGTCTGAATCTGCAACTGCATCTCTGCCGCACGCGACTGCACTTCAGGACTGCTAGCGGCTAAAAGCTTCTGTTGGTTGGCATTGAACTCGCTATCGGCTTTACCTTTTAAAGTCTTGTCCGATACCAAAGTTTGGTAGTACTGATTTTCTTTAACCAATTCTGTCCGCAGCTGAATCAGCGAAGCCAACTTGGACTCACCACTTGGAGTCTCGCCCTTCAGAACCTCTTCGTAAAGCTGATTTTCTTTAATAAGGGTGTCTTTCTCTTTCTTGAGAGCCTCTAACTCGGCAGGAGGTACTGTCGATTGAAACGTTACTAGAGGTTCGTTTTCCTCTACCGCTTCCCCATCTTTGACATAAATGTCCTGCACCACACCCTGGGTAGGGGCTTTAACGTCTGTAACAGCACCTTGCAGTTCCAACGTTCCTGTTGCTGGAATGGTTTGGTCAAACCGAGCAATCGCTGCCCAAATTCCCACACTAATGCCTGCTCCCACCAATAACGAGGCAAAAATGTACGACCAAAAGACTGGACGTTTTAGAAGTATGACTCGTTCAGATGAATGTGAATTGATCTGACTGGGATTGGATGAATTATGCGGAGTAACTCGATCCGCATTGGAGGAATCAAGCGGGGTGAGTTGAGTATGATTAGGGGAATCAAAAAGCTCTCTAGATTTCACAGCGAACGCCCTCCCACAAGGGTGAAGATTAAGGCAGTATTAAGCATCGGCAGGTCAGTGCAAAAGATGGGGGAAAGTCAGCCGCCCAGTTTGCCTGGAGATAATAAAAGATAGTGTTGGCGAATGAGCATAGGGGTTACGCCCCTCAATTAGGGGAAGCAGAAAAGAAACTAATAAAGCAATCTGCCTTGCAGCAGCGCTTGACTCGCCATTCGTCACTAGGGTGCGTCTTGGGAACCGAGTTTTAGGGTGTGGGGTTGACCCTCCCCAACTTGCCAATTACTATGCTTTTATCACATCATTACCCAAATCAACCACTTAAAAATCCTGCGATCGCTCGATACAGAGCTCGCATGCTTTGTACTCAACGAAAGGATAAAAATTCTGCTCTCCTGATCCCTAACCTCCAGTCCCTAACACCTATTTTCACGCTACACAAGTTAATAAATGGATGCCGTCAGGATTTAAAAAATGGAAGCAGGTGAAATCAGACTAAATAAGGTAACGAGAGAATGGGTGATTTACGCCCCCAGTCGGCGCAAACGCCCCCAGGATTTTCAGAAAATTACTCGCGCCCAGCAATCCCTGGTGAGTCATGAGCCAAAATGCCCGTTTTGTTCGGGAAACGAACACATGTCTGATGCGATTCTGCTAGAACTACCGAACTTACAGCACAGCTTTTGGCAAACCAGAGTTGTTCCTAACAAGTATCCAGCCTTAACACCTGATGAAAATACCCACCGCACCCTGCATGGGATTTATTTAACAATGCCTCGTTATGGACGTCACGAAATAGTCATTGAAAGCCCCGATCATAGCCAGAGCATTGCCACGATGCCAGAAGAAGAGGTGGCAATTCTCATCGAGACGTATCACAGGCGCTATATCGACCTGATGCTGGCACATGAGAACATGATGGCAATTATCTTTCGCAATCATGGCGATCGCGCTGGAGCTTCCTTAAGGCATCCTCATTCTCAGATTATTGTCACTGGCATGGTTCCCCACCATATCCGGTGGCGAGAGGAAGAGGCACAGCACTACTTTGATGACTGGGGGCGATGCATGTACTGCGACATCTTAGCCTTTGAAATGCAAAATCCTAGGCGAGTTGTCCGGGAAAATGAATCGTTCCTTGCCTTTGTTCCTTTTGCGGCTGAGGTTCCTTTTGAAATCTGGATTATGCCCAAACGCCATCAAGCTGACTTTGGCAGTATCTCTGACCAAGAAAAATCAGATTTTGCCGCAATTTTGAAGAACATCCTGACCAATTTTTACGAAAAACTGAACGATCCGGATTACAACTACGTCATTAATACGGCTGCTCGCTACAAAGCTGAGGAACCCCAAGTCCATTGGTATTGCCAAATTCAACCTCGACTGACGACTCAGGCAGGCTATGAGTTGGGGGCAGGAATTCACATCAACCCCTCTCTTCCAGAAGTAGATGCCGAGTTTTTGAATACTGATTAAGAGGTTGTAGGTAGTGGTTAGTGGTTATAGCGATTCTCAGTTGACTGGGATACACCTAGATTCACGATTCGTAAGGGCGGGTTTCACCGAGATATCTGCTTCCCACGGCTCAATCGAATAAACCCGCCCGTACTTCAATCATTCGAGAACCGCTATAGTGGGTACCAAACTTGCATTACCCTGCATAGAGGGATGAGGCTTCAAGAGCCTCCGGATCTTAAAATCTTCATATTAGAACGAGCTAAATAATCTTTAGATAAACTGTTTCTAGAAATGATGACATCTTTAACTTGTGTGAATTACTATTCGATTAACAAGCGAGAAAACACCAACACATAAGCTAGGTATTCTCGGTTTTAGCTATCTACCGACCTTATTTTATTAATCTACTTTTTTTTGGCTCTGCTAGCCTGTTCTGGGCTAGGGCTTTTCATTAAATCAGTGAACAGTGAACAGTGAACAGTGACCGTTCGGCTGAGCGCTCACGTCGAAGCCAGTTATCAGGTTTCACACGGGGATGCGAGACCCTTAAGTGTTACCTACCATCTTTGATGGGAGCGGGAGCTTTACTACTCAGGGATTAACTGATAACTGATAACTGATAACTGAAAGGTGAATTAGTAATTCCTTAAGTCTCACTGATGCCCTCATTAGCTTCTGAAAGAATGATTGGAGATTAAACATGCAACGCTACTCTTATAGCATGCCGCAGCCGCTATCAACTGTTCAGCAAAACTCTTTGAATCAAGCTGTTGTTGTTGGTAATACCCTTTTAGGTTCGCTAGCGATTCTCCTTTTTAGTGGTTTGGTCTTAGGAGCGATTCTACGTAAACGATACCGTACTTATCGCGCTAGTACGTTGTGCCAGCAAATTGAAACTTTAGAAAGAATGTGGCGGCTACCCTCTAAAAAACCGAAGTCTCCCCCTGAAGAAGGAGCTTCGGTAAACTGAAACCGAGAGGGTGGCAAACTGATACCAAGTTGAGATCAAACGTAGTACTCGACGCGGAGAGTCTTGCCGAGGCATCCCCGCGTCCCCGCGTCCTTATCCACTAATTAGCTTCTACTTTCAACTCGTCAGTTGGTATTGAAGGCAAGTGATTTACACTTAAGTGCTGCGCCGAGCGATCGCACGTTAGCTCAACGCTTGCCCATTCCTCTTTGATATAGTCCAAATCTTCTCGCTTCGCCACATAGCTTTCGACATAGCCGCAACTACCACAGACATAAGTGTCCAGGGAAGCATAACGATTGCTAGTGTTTCCAGAGCTTAGCATAATCGTATGGAAAGCTGGAAACTTTCTATGGGTGTTGCTAAAAACATCACGCGAACCGCATTTAGGGCATTGACCGTTTTTCATTGAAGAATTGCCTCAGCTCTAAAACCTGACTAAGTTCTCTTTCTTGACTAGAACCTTCCAATCAGGATAATTTGCTCCCCTGCATCTTCGGCGATCGAGAACGTCGGTCAAGATAGGGAAGGTGAGGAAGGTAGGGGAGATAGAACAATCAAAACCATCCAAGCTGAAGCCGTGGGTTTTTCTTTGCTATAACCGAGACATAACCCAAGCATTGAATCCTTATAGATTGCCAAAGTTAGTTTTATGTTGCAACGCTTTCTTTCCCAT
>JAIUYC010000084.1 GCA_020216575.1 Coleofasciculus sp. S288
AATAGATAAGAATCTCACTTCGTCGGCACGACAAACACGGGTATCCCACGATTTGAGTCTGGGGCAGGTGCAGGAGGGGGTGGTGGAGTTTGAGGGCGTGTTGCAGGGCTTTCTTCCTCTGGGATACTCTCCTCTAGTGGGGGCGTTGTTGGCACGATATCCTCTGGCGCTAATGATGCGGGTGCAGGAGGAGGCGGCAGGGGTTGAGAGTTAGCAGGAGAGGGAGTTCCAGCGCCTGGTCGGGTAAAATCAAATTCCCTTAAAGGAGCCTCTGGCTGAGTCTGAGGGCTGGTACTAACGGCTGGTGTTGCCGGAGCATCTGAATCAATGGTGAGATAGATATGACCTAATGCTCTGCCTTGATACATTCTTCTCGTAAACCGCCACCCTGGATCGAGAACAATTTTCATAAAGCCATCGCTTATGCCTCCGGTTCTGCCAATTTCAATAGGGGGTGCATTGCGGTTGCGAGTGTTAGTGCCAACTAGCACCAGTTCCCCCTTACGCTCAACAACTCGGAGGATGTAGTCTAAGCCCAGATCTTGATCGCTCATGCGGATGGAATACCCATTACTGTCAGTACTGCGTCCACAAATGCCCGTAAAGTCAAAATTCAACAGTAGAGGCTCTACAACAACTGGGTTGCTACCGCTTTCACTCCAGCAAGGCCGCCGATCTGAAAGTTGTTCGATAATCAGCAGTTGATGCTTCTTCTCCCCAAAAGGTGCGGCGACAGCAATGAAATTATCGGTGTTAACTTCGACGTTATCAAACGTACCCGCACGGGTCGGACTTAAACGTCCGAACGTGAACAAAGATGCTGTAGCCAGCACGCCGATTGGGAGCCATCGTGAAATGTTCATAGAGGTTGAGACAAAGACGCTAATGCCTGCATTTTATTAGACGCTCAGCGAGCAAAAATAGCTCCCCGCTAAAAAAGTTGAAGGTTTAATGTTATACCAAGCTGCGAGCAAACATAGTACTCGACGCGGAGAGGGGGGAGAGGGGGAGACGCGGAGAGTTTTGTAAAGGCATCCCCGTGTCCCCATGTCAAATACCACGACTCAGATCTTGCACCAGTGACATTATCCGCCAGGGGTTTAAACCCCTGGCTCACAGCTCAAGTCGTCTAAAGAGGACTGGATAAGAGTTTCAGTCCATTGAAATGGACTTGAGAAATTGCTTGGCGGTTGAAACCGCAGCTACACAAACGAAACCCGCCTACGCGGGTTCAAGTGCGATCGCTGGCTAGAAGGTTGAGATACAGGCTATCTCTATAATTAGAGTTAGCTCTTCATGTCTGTGCTATGTCTGTGACAGAATTACTGCCAACTCTGCAAAAGCTGTCTCGTGCTGAGCTACAGGAATAATCCTATGACTACTCGGCAGATTGTGATTAACGTGCCAGAATCAGTGTTGCAGGCTGAAAATACTGCCTAATAGCTAGTTTTCAGAGTATATCCCTGTACTCTAATTGATGGTCGTAGTTCCACTTCTACCTTAGTTTTAATTTCTTGAATTTCGGGTGCGACTGCAAAAGAAAATTTTCCTTTTTCTATATCAATAATTTCAATAGCTTCAACCCGTTCAAAGGTGAAGGTTAATAGAGATAAGTGAGAATTTTTTAGGTTAATCTGAACTGACTGCTGAATCACGTCCATCCCAAACCGGAGGGTAGTGCCTGATTCGTCGGTTACTTCATAACACCAGTAACCATCGGCTGGATTGGCAATTTTTGGCTCAGTCCAGAATAATTCCAGCATTGTCAGTTCATCAAATTTTTCGCGGAGTTTCATATTTAAGACTTACGCAAGCTGTTAATATTCTGAGCATAAGGCAAACCGCTTTCAGGTTCCACCCCCGTAAATCTCCGCACTTACAAATCTACGAGTTCCATCGGGCATCACTTCCCAAGAGCTTTTCACTTTAGCAAATTTTCCTGATGAACCCGCTAAAAGCGACTCGCGTACCTCAATATCTACCTCTGCTATTATCCCATTCTTGTCTACAAAAGTTCTTGTGAGCCGCTCAACAACGTTGTTGGGAGTTTGAGCCGCTTGCTGAAGATGTTCCTTGACTAATTCTCTTGCTTCTGGAGTATTCCACAATCCCAATCGCTGCATCTGCTGTGCATTTTGGATGGCGCGTGGGGTGTTGTGAGAATCGGGTGCTATGTTCTGATTGAAAAGGTAATCGAGTTTTCGCTGTGGGATATCCATGTCAGTATTGCTAAACGTGGACATTACCCACTACCTAATTGCTGCACCTATCCGCAGTGAATCGTATGATACCAGCAATCAAACCCCTACCGATCACAACTGGCTTTTGAGGTTCGCCCTCAAGGGTAGCGATCGCGTCTTGGTCTGTTTGAGTTAGGCGATCGCTCAATCGTATCTATGATCGGGATAGAAAGTCTTCTCCACGCTACAGGAACAATCCTATGACAACTCGGCAGATTGTGATTAACGTGCCAGAATCAGTGTTGCAAGCTGAAAACACCGATGCAGATGCCTTTGCTCGTGAATTGTGCATCTTAGCTGCGGTTAAGCTATATGAACTGGGTCGCCTTTCATCGAGTCGAGCGGCTGAACTGGCTGGAATGTCGCGGGTTGAGTTTATGACGAATCTGGGACGCTATAAGGTTTTTCCGTTGGAAGCGGAACTACTGGACTTGGAGAGCGATTTTGCCTGAAGCGATTAGCAATACTTCACCCTTGTTGTATCTGTATCGGATTAATGCTATCGATTGGCTACCTGAGTTGTTTAATGAAATCTGGACTCCGAACGCAGTAGTGCTTGAGCTACGAGAAGGACAACAGAGAGGTTATGACGTTCCTGTTCCTAGTGCCTATGCCTGGTTGCAAATTGTTGAGCCACAATCTATCCCACCTGAATTGAAGACTCTGGATTTAGGTATGGGTGAAGTTGCAGCCTTGGCACTGGCATTAGAAACTCCTCATCGCATCGTGTTGTTAGATGATGGATTGGCAAGGCGCACGGCTCAAACTTCCGGCTTAACCGTCTGGGGAACACTTAGGGTTTTATTGGAAGCAAAATCCCAAGGCTTAACTGAGAGCATTACACCACTGGTTGATCGGCTACGAGATTCAGGGATGTGGATATCAGAGGATATTCGGAATCGAATTTTAAATCTGGCAGGTGAGTGAAGCGATTACATTTTGGTCTATTCAAGTTATGAGATCAAAAGCGATCATTATTGCATTGTTCTAGTAGTGTTAGCCCTGTGCTGATAGCCAAAAATCGATTGCCTTGATGCTGTTACTGTAGACTTTCTACTTCTTTATTTAGTAGCTTTATGGCTTTAGTTGGCATAACTCCATATGGATTGTCAACATCATAGATTTTTATTTTTTTCTTATCCGCAAGAATATTGATAACTGCATAAGAAGGACTATATGAGTATCCTTGAGAAGCCAATATTTCTGTCACAAAATAGCGTAATCCAATAAAGCCATCTTTGAATCGTTGTTCACATTCAGTAAGCTGCTTAAGAATTTCATCTTCAGATATGAGTTTATAAGGACGTTTGAGTTGTTCAGATGGCAACTCTTTTCGTTGCTCATTTAATTGACTTCCATCACTATCTTGGTTTAGTTCAAGCTCAGTATGTTCATTTATTACCAACTGAGAATTGATGAATTCTGCTTTTTCAGTAGCAATTTTCAGAGCTTCTTTTTCAGCAATACTAAAAAAAGCTTCATCTATTTTTTCATCAGCATTATTAATAATATTAGTCAATGATTCAAGAATCTCAAAAGTATCCTCTAGATCTTCCTGAACAAACAAGTTATTGTGTGCCACTTTATTACGAATTTCAAAGCACCGCTTCCATTTTTTTTCAAAATCTTGCTGCTCAAAATAGTCCTTGAAGTATTTTGCATAATTACTTTGTAATTCAGCTTTTAGAGCATCGATCGAGTCTGCTGATTCTATTCTTTTTACTAAATCTTCAACTTTACTGAATGCAGTTTTCTGTTGATAAACAATCTCTCCAAGTTCATTAAAATCTATCAATGATACATCAGCATTGATTATTTTGGATTTCGTAAAAACTTTCTCGTTTTCAATGCGAAGCTTTGCCTTTTCCCGAACTTCAGCATGAACTGTAATATCCCACCAATTTAACCCAATTTTAGTAGTAAAAAATTTTACTACATATCGTCTTAGTAGATTCTCTACTTTATTTAAAAGCGGATAAATTTGAATAGCAATATGTGCGGAAACTTCATCATTCAATATTCTTAAATGATTGAAGCCTAAATCTCTAAGATGCTGTAGTAATCTAAATCTTAATTTCTCTAAAACCTCATATTCACCTTCAACAGTTAAAATGAATGCAGAGGCAAACAAATCACTCACGACTTTGCTTGTGTCTAGCTTTTGAATAAGTAACTTCACTCCTTTTTTTTCATCACAAAAACCATGAGAATCTTGTAAAATTTTGAGTTCGCTTTCCCAAAGCTGTTCATTGTATGATAGAGCTTCAATAAATTTTTTTTCATTGCTGAATTTGACCTTTCCTTTCTGGTCAATGCAGAGTACTTCAAATATTAAGGACATAACCTCAAATATATATATTGGTTGGTTAAAAATTGTATAGCAACTAATTATCTTAGTCTGTGAAGTTAGCAATGTCAAGTGAAAGGTTGAAAGTCGCTCATTTTTTAAGAGAATGAAATGCTTTAAAGGGTGTTGTTAAAATTCCCAAAATCCGACTCACTTCATTAATAAAATAGTCCCGCTTATCAATCCAGACACTTTTATCAACCAACTTCAGAAACTTCCAATCTGTTCCCGTCGTTACAGCTCCATAGATACTTGCGATCGCATCTCCATTCCGTTGATTAAATAGTTGGGCTGCAACCATCTCAGCAATACACTGCCCTAAGCCAGATTTAATACTTTCATTCTTCGCTTCTGCCAAGGTTACAACCGGAGTCCTAATTTCATAGGCTTCTTTTGAAGCAGTCAGAATATAATCGCAATATCCGCTCAAACCTGCTTGCACATCCACATTGAACTCTGAGCCTGAGAAGAAGCCGATTTGAAAATTAAATATTCGCCTAACCTCTAATAAAACCGGAGTAATAATTAACTCGGAACGCGCCTTCTCGGTATTGATTGCAGTTGCTAAAAAAACATTCTCTGCTAAGGTGGTTTGAAGATAGGCGCTTGGCATAACTTCTGGAGTGTTAGCAAATAAATCGATAGATTCTTCTATCGTTAATCCAAAGGCTTCTCTGACTTTAGTTAAGGTTGTAAAATCACTGTATGCCATAAGCTAGAGCTGTCTAACTTACATCGATTATTATAAGGGGAAAGCTGGATCAAGCTTGCGATCGCACCCCTACTCTCCACTTAACCTGCTAATTGACTCAGATACTTGAGGATTTTTAAAACGCTGTACAATTCATTCCCTCGGTTGTCAATTACAAATTCATCCGATAAGGCGTACTTGGGAGTTTCTTCTCTAACTAACTTCACAAACCTGAAATTAACACCATTGGTAACCAATCCAAAGGTAGGAGTTTCAGAATTGGGGTCAGCTAGCATATAGACAAGAATTTGAGCAAGCCCTTCTTCTATAGAAAAAGAAGTCTGCTTAGATTCAATAACAGTTACCCAGAAATTTTGCTTCAACACCAGAATATCAATTCTGCCGTCGATGATAACTCCCTCATCCTCTGCCCGAATCTCAAGCGATTTTTCAGCTTTAATGTGAAACGGAGACAAATACAGTCCAGCAATAAATAAAATAGGACTGATAATCGTTAACTTTACAACATTTTCTAACAAAGGGGGATATTCGACTAAATTGAAATATCCCTCCTGCACCCGATCAAGTCCTTGTTTCTCGCTCTCAGTTAATTCAAGTAACTCCGCTTGCCATTCCCAAAAGAATTGGTCATCTCGAATGCGCTGAAGACCGAAGTTTTCAATCAGGTAGCGTAAATCTATATTTTGGGCTTTGAGAGTTTGAACCATAACAGTTAATTTCGCACCTAGTGTCCTAATTTTACCTCATCAAAAACCGATAGCAATCTTAAATGAGTTGTAAAATTCTCTCTTCTCTTTCTCTGTGTTCTCTGCGCCTCTGTGGTTTGTTATTTCTCAAAATTCATTTAGACTCGCTATACCAAGGCTTACTGAAGTAGGTTAATTGAAAAAAGTTCTGGTGTGCGATCGCCTTTTTAAAAAAATAAACAATAACTGCTATCATCCCTACTGAATAAGGATTACCGCCTCCTCTGCTTTAGCATTTAGAGCCGTTTTCAACTCTTGCCCGACTTTTCCAATCAACTCGTCAAACGCCTGTTGATTCTCTGTTAGTTGTTGCCTAAAAACCTTCTCTAACTCCGGATTCATTTGCTCACAAATCGAGTCGATCTTGCTGTCGCTCAAAAGAAGCGGACGACTCCAGCTAGGAACATCTACCTTTGTCTTGATTGTTTCTTGGGTTTTGCTGCGAGTTATCTCGACTCCAGCCGCAAGCACCGAAACCCCATAAACCAGTACGATAGGCCAGGTCAAATGCCCAGTTAGAATCAGAGCAATAATGCTGCCAACAGTGCCGCCACCAATCACCACATTGATGATAAATGAAACGGTTTCGGCAAGGATAGCGTCTCCAATCGATAACTCTGGATTGACCATGGCAGGGTCGATACCTTCCTCAAACCGCAAGCTGCTTCTAGGTATCTGATACTTTTGACAAATTGGGTCGGTTTCTTCCGCTAATTCAGGTTGGATTTTGCTGTTAAACCAAGTGATGGATTGATTTTTGACAATCTGCCGAGCGCGATCGCTCTCGATCCACTTTTGCGCCACGTCCCTCATCACGCTTTCCAGGTCGGCTAATGTCCGTATTTTGTTACTTCGCCAGTCTTTTAAACTGGGTTTAACTGCATTTTCAATCAGACCCTGTGACAGTGGCTTAGTCAACAGTTCGATTAACTCTGGGATGTGTCGCTCTACAATCTCTTTGAGCTTCTTTGAGTCAAACCGTTGGTTGACTTCTTGTTTAAATGCAGCTGCCCGTAAATCCCATCGTCCGACTCGGGCTAGACCCAGTGCAATGCAGCGTTCAGGTTCTGGGTCGGGGCGAACCTGAGTGTCGGGTTCGGGGAAGATTTCCTCGCAAACCTGACGGGTGAACTTCATCCGAGATGCACCGCCCGTCATTAGCAGAAGTTTCGGCACCATGCCTTGTTGGTCAAGCTTTTCCTTTGCCTCATTGACGGCTTCGCGAAACGATCGCATCCAACTCTTGCCCCCCAGTTCAGGCAATGGCTGGTTCAAAATCTCCTTCATCACCGCTTGGTTCACTTGCGGGATAAAGTAAATCTGTTCGTTAATTGACTCAAAGCCGCGTGCAAAGGTTTGCGGATGGCTGTAGAGGGGTTCGTTAGAAAAGTATTCTTCCTTGGCTTTACGGCAGGCAAGTTCGCAACGCGCTTGGTGATGCGGATATTGCTCAAACACTCGTTCAAGTAACGCCTTATCCTCATGGTTGGCAACAGTCCGAGCAAAAATCGCCTTGTCAATCAGCGAACCTCCCAGCGCGTTACTCCCAAAATCCATCGGTATCTCATGCAAGCTCTTGACCAGGGTAAAATCCGTAGTCGAAGAGCCAATATCCACAATTAGCACCGAGGATTTGAGTTTGTCGTAGTCCAGCTTCCCCGCTTCTTTCGCGTGCATGAACGCTGCCCGTGACTCCGGTATCACCCTCAGTTGGGGAATGCCAGATTCTTTCAGTAGTTTTTGGTATTCCTCGCGATCGCTAACAGACCATCCAGAAGGACACCCAACGAAAAACTGGCTAATCTCCCCCCCTTCAATCTGCTTGCTATCTTTCAAAAGGTTGTAGTAAGTTTCCAGAAACTTACTCATTGTCTTTCTGTAATCTGCATCCTTATTTGGTTTTTGCTTAAACGAGATTTTGAGCTGAGTGACGCCAGCTTGGATTAACGCTTGTTCTCCAACCAAATAACCCAAGTCTGGATGCCAGCCAAGTGCCGTAATTTGAATCTTCTTATTATTAACCTCAAGCATCTCTGGAGGTTCGATGCTCTCCACTCTCGCATTAGCCACAGCGGTTTCACCGTGTCCCAAGTCGAACCCGATTGTTTCTGAAACTTGCATATTATTTTGAAATAGGTGTTAGATGTTAGATGTTAGATGTTAGGTGTTAGGAAAAAGTAGCGTTCATTATTTTTTACCCTTCTGCCTTCTGCCTTTTGCCTTCTGCCTTTTGCCTCTTGCCTTCTGCCTTCTGCCTTTTGCCTTCTGCCTTTCCCCTTTCCCCTTTTCACTTACTGGAGTAAGCTGGCTCAATAACCCGACCTCGCCGCAACAAGCGATCGCCCTTTACCAACGCGGGAGTTATAGTCACGTAGTCTTGGGCAGCAGGGTCGATGCTTGGCTCGAAGTCAAAATACTCCCGATAACTAGGCTCGTAATCCGGTTGGTAAATCCGGGATTGAATTCCCTGCTCCATTAAAATCTGGGGCAGAAGTTTCGTGAGTTCGAGCGCCATTTGAGGTTTCTCCAGAAATGACGCACCCATTAGCCTCTGAACTAGATTCAAGAGTTCTGGCTGTTCTTCTATTCCACTGGATTCAGGCGATTTTTTCACCTCTTCAGCGGAGGCAACGGCTAAGTCGATAGTACTTAGAGCCTCAGCCAGGTTGTCCAAAAGGACTTTGCTATCAACCTGTACGATAGAATGAGGGACTTCTACAGGTTCTTGGGTGCGATCGCGTTTGTCGAGTTGGAAGACAACCTCCAGTCCCACCAGCAGAAGCACCAGCAAGATATCCATCCAAGCCCCCGGAGCATCTGAAGTCAACGAGAACAATGAATCTAAGATGCCAAGGCAGAGGAGTCCCTGTAAAATTTTCAGGAGTAGAGTTTTGGGGGAAGGCCGCTTGGCTTGGTCGGTGGCTTTCTGAGATTCTAACTTCTCTACTCTCGCCTCGTTAGCTGCCGTGAGAGTCCCAATCGACTGCCGCAGCGTATCCAGAAACAACGAAGCTAACCGTACCTGAGCGACATTCAGCTTGCCGATATAACTCCTCTCAAGGTTATCGAGTCGAGTTTGAACCAGTTTAACAACCTGCTCTGGGTTGGTCGCCTGATCAATCTCTGCCTCAAGTTCGCTCCGTTCTTTGCTAAAAAGTGTAAATAGTGTTTTCATGCCCTAAAAGCAGAACAATCGGGTGTCTTCCTCAAGTTTTGCGTCAATGCTGAGAAGCGGTTTCTTGCATAAATATCGATCCCCCTAAAACCCCCTAAAAAAGGGGGACTTGTATTGAATTGGAGT
>JAIUYC010000085.1 GCA_020216575.1 Coleofasciculus sp. S288
GTGCACTGATTTCACCCGTGTCAAATTTGACTCCCACAGACTATAAAGAAGTATTATGCACGCTGCCATTCGTCCAGATACCCCTAACTGGAAAGGCTTAGCTAGCACTTGCCTGCTGATTGCCACTTGGCTGTATGCGAACAGTTCAGCACTCGGATGGCTTTTCGAGTCCTTCAAATACGCCTCATCCTTCAACCTGATGCTGGTAGGAGTTGCCGTCGTCGCTGTACTGGTACAACTGGTGCGCCTTTCCGCAGCAGGCTCGATGCTTGGGGTGTCCGCCACGCCCACTCTGCGACCCCATCCCATCTTACTCATGTTGGGGTCTTCAGCCCTGGGTGCGATCGCCTTCCGATGGTTTGTCGATATCCCACAAATCAATGTAGTTCTGTTCGCCCTCGGTACCTATGGGTTGTGTGGTCTGTTCCTCCCCCCAGACCTTTGGCGCAAAGGGTTGCCTGTTGCTGCCCTAGTCGCGCTTATTCTACCCTTCAGCGCTCAGTTTGGTAGTGGTCTTGGTTTTCCCGTTCGGGTACTAACCGCTCAAGCGGTGGAACAATTACTTGCAGCGTGGCACGTCTCGGCAATCTCCTCCGCTGATATCATCGTTTTGGAAAATGGCATTGCCCATGTAGACCTACCGTGCAGCGGATTGAAAAGCTTGTGGACGGGTACGCTCTTTTTGCTTGCCGCCACTGGGTTAGAGCGTCGCCAGTTGGGAATGCGCTGGTTTCTGGTGTGGGCATCAAGCCTGCTGCTACTCATCTGGGCAAATACGCTGCGCGTTCTGCTGTTGGTGCTAATTACCTATATCTGGCAACAGCCACAAGTCGCCGAAATCCTGCACGTTCCTCTAGGGCTTATCGGTTTTATCGGTGCTTGTACCTTAACCTGGATGTTGCTGCAAAAAGTCCCTAAGCATTCGCACTGGGAGTTGGCACTGGCAGGAGAAGCTTCAATTGCAGGGGTGTCCCCTCCCATGACTCAAGTCGCAGGACTAAGCCAGCACAGTATCAAACAAGCTGAATTGCCCAATTCTCAAACGCAATCTAATCATCCAAAATCTAAAATCCAAAATCCAAAATTGGCACAGTTGCTGCCGATCATTATTGCACTAGTACTGTTTTCCCAACTTCGACCCCCGCAGGTCAATCCGAGTGCGATCGCTCCCATTCAATTGCCCTCACCCATAGTATCTGAACCCCTCCCCTTGACCGAAGCCGAAGAACGCTTTTTTGATAATTCTGCTCGCCCTAGCGTTCAAAAACAACACTTTACCTTGGGAGAATTATCGGGTTCCATTTTGCTAGTCACGACAACCGCTTGGCACGCCCACCATCCACCAGAGTTGTGTTTTGTTGGGAATGGTTTAAAGGTAGACCACATGGAACGAAAGCAACTGACGCCGGAGGTACTGGCACGCTGGCTATCTTTGCAAGATGGCAAGCTATCTGCTACCTATTGGTTTCAATCCCCCAAGCAAACTACGGACGACTTTTTATCGCGCCTTTGGAATTACGCCGTCTACAAAAACAAGACTTGGGTACTGGTTTCCATCCTCTTCGATCATCCCCATACCCCTGAAAGCCCCGAAATTCAAGCTTTTACTACCACTGTGCATAAGGCGATCGCTCGTAGCGTTAATCAAGGTTGGTAATGGGTAATGGGAGAGGAAAGTACCAATCACCAATTACCAATCACCAATCACCACCTTCTTTAATCCCCAAACCGTACCCAACTCAAAATAATGAAACGACTGCTTCATGTCGGTTGTCACGCCATCTTTTGGATTTGGAATCTTACCTTTCTGACGATTGTCTATCTGGGAATTTTGCCAATTGTTGGTATTCCATTAATTGAGGCTACGTTTACGGGTTTAATTCCCGTTGAATTCTTCTTGACGCTGGTGGGGCTAATCGCTGTCCCAGCTGCCTGTACCGTGGTGGGTGCATGGCGTCTGCGTGAGCGCCCCTTAGAATTAATGCGTCTGTTTTACGGTGTAGAAGCACCATTATTTCTGCTGTGCTTGATTCGCTTATTTCTGTTGCGAGAACTCACTCCCGCTAGCAATCTGATTCTGGGTACGGTGGTGGTGTGTATTCTGGCATTTAGCATTGAACTGCTGCGGGGCTATGCTGATAGTAAGAAAGTACTGGCATCGCTACAACTAATTTGTCATAGCTTCATGCTGTTAGTCGGTGTCTATGTGGGAGTACTGTTGCTGTTTTATGCTGTACCTGCCGCTGCGGCGCTTTTACAAGAATTCGTCAAGTTTAGGTGGCTAGAAGCCCTTTGGTGGTCTTTGAAATATGATGGGCTAACTCTCTTCTGGTGGCTACCCATATTTTTGGTGCTGTTTGGCTTTTCCTCTACCCTGTTTCTGGCAATGCCTTCAGCATTGACAGCGCTTTACATTCACTCCGGGTATCGTATTTTACGCGCTTTTGGCTCTCAGTATGGGCGAAACCGTGCTATTGTGGGTGCGATCGCATCCCTAACGGCTTGGGTTGTAGTATTCGCTTCATTCCGTGCGCAGCCTCAAGTTCAGGCATTTAATCTGCTCACCAATCCAGCACCAACAGAAAGCGCCAAAGCCTTACTCCTAGACAAGTCGGAGGTGATTCGTAAGGGACTGCTGAATGCTTACTTGTACCCCTATCGGTATCTCAGCGCCAAACAGGAAAATAATCACATCTATGCGATGTACAACAACGTCTTTGGTCTACCAAAGTCGCTCTGTCAGTCCTTGCAAAACAGCTATAACCTGCTGATGTCGCCGTTCTTATATGACGGTTCCCAATCGGATACTAAAAAAGCAGAAGAGCTTTTCGAGGAATTCTTTGACACGCCAATTCAAAAAGCTGAACGGCAGTCAATTCAACACGCCCTCCAATCAACGTTCAACCAAGACGAAGTTAAAGCAGGACTGCTGAATATCAATCAGGAATTGGTATGGCTTGCCAAGCAACAAGTTACGGTAAAGCCGCAAGGTGATTGGGCACAGGTAGAGCTTTACGAGCTATATGAAAACCAGACGCCCGACCAGCAGGAGATATTCTACTACTTTTCTTTGCCAGAAAGTGCAGTGGTTACGGGAGTGTGGCTGGGCAACAGTGATAGGCTAGATGATCGCTATCCCTTTGCCGTTTCGCCCCGTGGTGCGGCTCAACAAGTCTACAACCAAGAAGTCCAACGGCGTGTCGATCCGGCGTTACTCGAACAAGTTGGTCCACGACTTTATCGCCTGAGAGCATTTCCCATTCCTCCCCAATTATTCCCATCCCAGCGCTTATCTGGACAGCCGCAAGAAAAGTTGCATCTATGGCTGACTTACAACGTCATGCGCCAAGAAAACGGTTGGGCATTGCCCCAGTTAGGGGAGAAGCGCAACGTGTTTTGGAATAAGAAGACGCAGCGCATCCGCCATGAACAAGTTGTAACACGCCCTCAAGAGGATTGGCTGGAAGCAGCCTTGCCTGCATCTGAACAGTATCAGCCAACTGTGCATCAAGTTAGCTTTCCCAATGGTTACAGCATCTCTGCCAAACCCCTCGCCGAGCAAGATTACTCATTACCCCAGGGCAAGCGGTTTGCGATCGTTCTCGATAGTTCGCGGAGCATGGCTGCACGGCAACAAGAGGTGACAGAAACATTCAGTTGGTTGAAAAAACATGGCTTTGCTGACAGCAACTTTGATAACAATGATGCCGATTTGTACATCACTGATTCTACAAATTCCCATCCCCAGAGAATTGACGATATCCGTCGCTTTCAATCAGAAAAGCTCACCTTCTATGGCTCAATTCAACTCAAGGAGGCGTTGCAGCAGTTTGCTCAGTTGCAAGGCGATACCTCTTACGACGGCATCTTAGTCGTGACAGACAAGGGCAATTATGAGTTGTCTGATGACAAAAAGGATGTTCCACCAATGTCTGCACCCTTATGGATGGTGCATTTGGGCGGACAATTGCCACCCGCCTATGATGATGCGACGTTAAAAGCGATTCAAGATAGTGGTGGGGGCGTGTTTGCTGATGTCCAAACCGTGATGCAGGAATTGGCAACGAAAGAAGAATTGGGTTCATCAGTGGTGAGTGTAGTGGATGGATACGCCTGGTTCATGGAAAAAGTGGCTTCAGAGGCGACTTTAAAAAATGGGTTTGAGCCGTTGGCGGCGCGACAGTTGGTACTGGGACTAAGCCAAACGATGAAGGGGAAAAAAGAGACATCTCTGCAGGAACTCGATGCAATTCATCAGATAGCGAAGACCAACGAAATTGTTACTCCTTATTCCTCGATGATTGTGCTAGTTAACGAGCAGCAGAAGCAAGCACTTAAAGACGCTGAGGCAAAGAGCGATCGCTTTGATCGCGAAGTAGAATCGGGGAAAGAACAGTTAAGCAAGCCGCTTAATCCCTTCACGGTTTCAGGCGTACCCGAACCAGAAGAATGGATGCTTCTGGGACTCAGTGCGATCGCTCTCATATTCATCAGTAGACGCCAGCGAAGGGCTGCGAGTTAACTCAGGACTTACGCAAAGAAAGTCTCTAAATTGCTGATTGTAGGGACTTTGATATCGCGTCCCTACCAGATGTAGAGTCTGTGCGTAAGTCCTACTTATGTTTACGCAGAGCTTAAGCAGGCATTATGTCTGCCAGTAGCTTTGCGTACAACTTCCGAGTGCCAAACTTTACTCCCCAAGTGACAAAAGCAGAGATAGGAATAACTCAAGAAAGACTGATGATCAATAGTTTTAACTTATACTTGCTATCCCCCATCCTCTAGCTCCTAAGTCCTAGCCCTGGCGATCGCTTGCAAAAAAAAGCAATGGAATGAGTGAGTCAACTGCTTTAGGCAACTGAATGATAACTATTTTTTTGATAAAAGTTCAGCTATTGATAACTATGTCAAATTCTTTGAATACCGAGGTTTAAATCAGAATAATTTATCAATGTCCCATTCTAGGTATTTAAATTGCATATTAAACGAAGGGGCTGAAATGCTTGGAGTTATTAGTCATTCGTCCTGATTCATCGTCTTGATCCCCGTACTGAAAACATAAAGTAGCCTATTGAGCTTGAAGTGAATCGATTGATTTAACGAGATCCCCTCTTCATCCCAATCCATAAATTTTTGGAATAGGTAGCATAAGTTCTAACCTTAGGTCTGGCTAGTAAATAGCCGTTTGTGTTGGGGTTCTTGAGGCAATTCACTTAATAAATGTTCACAATGAACAGTCTGTCCTGGATCAACCTGATACAAACTCCCTCAATCCTAGTGAGGAAACTTTCAAGGACTATTTTCCTTCTATTGGTTTAACTGAAGTACCCATTTGGGGGTATGTGCATTTTGTCAAACACTTGTTACGCTTTTTAATAAGAACCAAGGTAGCGGTTGACTCGTTCACCGTTACCCGCCCTAACCCAAATCGGGCTTCTGTGACCAAAGTTACATTCTCTTTATCTAGTCAATTAGGAGTTATCCATGTCTCAACCCATTCAACTGTCTCTGGAACAGCAATTCAGCATTCGTTCGTTTGAAACTCAAGTCCAGCGGATGAGCCGCGAGCAAGCTCAGGAGTTCCTAATCAAGCTCTACGAGCAAATGATGGTTCGCGAAAACATGTATAAAGAGTTTCTCAAGCACGAATGGGGGCTAGGAGCGAATCCTCAGTTTGAGTCGTAGTAGCCCTGGTGTAGTGGGCGACCTCCGTCTCTTGCTCGGTTCCACCGAGGAAAGGAGCTGGGGATGCTGGGGCGTCAACTCTATTGAATTGCACCAATCGGCTAATCGACTTTGACCAAACAGATTTGTATTCTTAATGAAATCTTTGGCAACAGCGCTGTCCGTTTCAGTAGATGCTTTGACCAAAGCAGTGAATTTTTAACTTAAGGGTGTCAGACTACAACTCAACGAGATGTAACCCCATAACGTCTTGGTTCATGAACCGCCTCAAGTCAATCGAGCACCGAAGTCAGTTTTGTGTAAGTATTACCAGCCCTCTGAGGGAGTGAAGAATGCGATCGCAGATGGTAGTGTTAGAAAAAGCCATACTGCCTGCCTATGTTTCAGCGTTGCCTAATCTGCACTGATTTTTCTGACGGTCTGTATCGCCTTACAGAGTTTGTACCTAGTTTGGCTGCTAGTGGCATCAAGCAGATCGTCTTCTTGCATAGTGTTCCCCTCTGGAAAGAAGGACAAATTCCTCGAATCGATGAAGAAAAAATAATTGCAGCACGCGAGCGCCTCCAACAGCGATTGAAAAACATCCCAGAGGGTGTGGAAGTCAACATAGAGATTCCCTCAGGTCGTCCGGCTGATACGATTCCCAAAGTGGCACAGAATTATCAAGCGGATGTCGTCATCTTAGGCACACCCATTCGTAGCTTGTTGGAAGAAAAGCTCTTTGGCAGCACGACAGCAGCACTGGCAAAAGCCTGTGCTAGACCTCTGCTCATCCTGCGACCACAACTCATTTCGACTTATACCTGTGAAGAATTGGAGTTGCGCTGTCGGCATTTATGGCGGTATTTCTTAATTCCCTATGATGGGAGTAGCGCTTCTAAATATGTTATCCAACAAATCAAAGAGTATGCCCAAAAGCGACCCGAAAATTCCCTGCAAGAGTGCAGGTTAATCTGGATTGTTGACGAAGGGGGGCGTAGAGCAATACCCAAAGATTACCAGCTACAGGAAGCCAAAGAGAAACTGGAACCTGTGAAAGCTGAGTTGGAACAGCTAGGGTTGGAAGTCAATGCAGAGGTGCGACTGGGAGAACCCTATGAAGAGATTTTAGATGCGGGTGTCGAATGCGATATCAGTGCGATCGCAATTTCCTCTGATCGTTTAGGGACAATTGCTGAGTTGCCATTGGGTAGCTTTGCCGGGGAATTGATGCGTCGTTGTTGGCATCCTGTACTTTTCTTCCCACCCAAATAGCACAGCAGACATCCCTAAACCAGCTCAGCAAAAGTTTATCCACCAGTTATCCGAGCAGGGGGAGCAGGGGGAGCAGGGGGAGAATTTTTACTGGTGGGTTATTTCTGCCAGCTTGCACTAGCTACATTGAGGAGCGATGGGGAGACTGTTGCATAAATGTCAAAAACAAGGGTGATAGGTACTACAGCGACGTAGACAACCTAATCATCCAGGTTGACATGAAAAAACGTTTTCTCACAGGAGCGCTCCTCACAACTAGTTCTATACTCACTCCTACCCTTCCGGTTGTAGCTGATACTTGGATTGCTCGCTGCAATGGACTTGAATTTAACTTTGATCGAGCACGAACGGGTGCAACCGATTTTTCGGGTGGACTTATATACATGGATGCCAATTTCCCAACTGGCTTACAAACCGTTCAAATTGCCAACGGGAAAATTCAGTATGTTGATGCTGATTCAGTACGGGCGGTTTTCAATCGGGCAGGCTTGAGTGGAGGCGATTTTAACAATAATGTGCAAATTGGCATCACTCGCCTAGCTGGGGAAGCGAACCAAGCTCGTGTAGTGATTCGCCATCGTCACCCTAGCACAGGCGATTTAACTACAGGCACGTTTTGTAACTCTATCTTAGAGATTAGTCCTTGACCAAGCAATTAATCTAGGCTTCTAAGGCTTCTTGTCAATTCAGCCAAACCTATTGAACTACAGCGCATTTAGATTTGCGATCGCATTATTCGCCTGGTAGATGGAAGGCTGAGTTACAGCTTATCAAAGTTCAATGTACCCTGTCTTTGTTGCTCAAAGAGCTGCTGTTGCAGAGAGGGAGGTTGCCGTAAAGTCTGCCGGATTTCTTCTTCTGCTATTTGTTGGAGATTTGGCAGCTCCGCTTGGTCTAGCTGTAGGAATAAATACAATAGCGGCTCTTCCTCGGCAAGTCTCTGCAATTGCCGTATTTGTGACGGTTTATTGAGTTGATCAATTCGTGACGGCAATTCTTGCACAATGGCTTCACTTGGTGAATCCACACGCTGTTGTGCCTTTGTTGGAATCGCCCAACTCAACAGACTCAAACCAATAGCTGCGGCAAGGATTTTTGAGTTCATCGCGTCAAACCAAATCGCGCTCCTTACAGTTTAGTTGTATAGCAGTCGCCAAGGCGATTAGGACACAGCCAAATCCCGAAACCTTGACCCGTCAATATGCATCCATAAAAGCCTTCTGCCCGATTGGTGAGCCTGTCGAACCACTGCCTTTGCTATATCTATTCTGGTTCTGGCAAACAAAGCATCAGACTGATGTTTCAGTTTCCTTTGCAGCTTCAGCAAAACGCTGCTGGCGTTCCTTAGACTTTCCCTCTCCACCCTCAACGGGATACAACGAACAGAATAGAGCCGGACCCACTGCTTTTGTTCCACCCTCGTAAATCGCTTCAGCAGTTTTGAGCTTATAGATTTCGTGATAGAAACCTACTCCTTTACCTTGGTTCTCCATCAACCAACTCCACCAGCGCGTATGGGGAAGCTGACGCGCCCAACGGTCTAGATCCTCATACGAACGCCAGTACTGCATCAACACCGGTCCTTCTGATGTCATCATAGGACGGTTCAGCAGCAGTCCTTCGGCATGAGCGGCTTGGACGGCAGGGAAAACTTCCTGATGGACACCCGATTCTTCGTAAAGGCGTTGCCCCTCTTCAGTGTGGTACTGTACCCCGAAGAAAGCGAGGCACAGAGTTGGATGTTCCCACAGAGCAGCAATGTATGCTCGATCAACAGGAGGTTCAGGCATGAAATGTTGACTGTCGGGTTTGTCAAGGATGTATGTTTTAGCGTAACCCACCAATTAACTGCTGCGATCGCAATGCCGTGGTGTATGCATGGGTTTCGTGACCTCAACTCAACCTACGCATTTGAGAATTCTTAGTCAATTAGGTGTTGATGGTGTTTCCGGCAGAAACTCATCATTCAATACTTCTTCTAACTCATACGGACACTGCTGAGGAAATTTCTCTAATGGCAATCTAGTTTCAGCTTTGGCTTGCTTGATTGCTTGTGGGTAACACTCGGTAAAAATGCTTTCCAGATAGGGGTGAAGGCTCGGCGAGTCGTTGAGCGCTTCTCGAATACGTCTACGATGCTCAACAATGCTACCTTCCCAGCTTCCACTTCTGCATTCTGGCTGGAACTGCCATTTGAGTAAGTGAACCAAAACAACAATCAGGTTACTCTTCAAGCTTCTCCGTTCACTCCTCCCCATGTCCTCGATTTCCTCTATCAGATTGCCCCAATCCACACTTGCATAGTCCTGACTCCGCAATTTTCTTACGGTGGTTTCTATCCA
>JAIUYC010000086.1 GCA_020216575.1 Coleofasciculus sp. S288
CCGACCCCATTGAACAAAAACTTCCTCACGTACCGGTACCCACCCTCGTCGTGCGCGGCAAACTCGACCCGATGGTGCCGCAGGAATGGGCTGAGGAAGTCGTCAGTCTTTTGCCCAAGGGACAACTCGCTGTCATTCCAGGCAAAGGACACACTCTAAATTACAGCGCCCCCCTAGAACTCGTCCGCGTGACGCGAGCATTTCTCAACGCTACAGAACCGTATCTTAAACACAAGGAGAGAGTTAATGAAAGCACCCTCAACTAATCCATTTGTGGCTTCTGCGTTCGCCCAGATGCGCGTCGCTCCGCCCTACGTTGCTAACTTCGACTCTGCATCAGGGATGTTACGTGCCACTGCCGCTTACCTGCGTGGGGAAGATTTTCCGGGAATGGGTACTACGCCACCTGCGTTTGAACCGATCGCAGATTTGATTAACAAGCTACCCAAACCTATCCAGGAAGTTGTCTATGCCCTTGGCAGTGCAGGTGAGGCAATTTCTCCGAATCAAGACCGCCTGACGATTATGGGCATGAGCTATTTTCGGGTGAAGCGCTTGTGCATGGGCGAAGCTTACGAGCGTTTCTTAGAAAATTCCTTACCTCCAGGACTGCGGTTGCCATTCTCTACTTCATGATTGAGCTGTTTGGCTTTGAGTTTTGACGCTTGGTATTTGGAAAATCACCTCCGTTAGCGATCGCACTTCTCAATCTCCCAAAGGGTAGTTGGCGGGTGGTGCGGTACGAAATTCGGTTTGGCTTTGGCGATCGCAATAAGGGCAGTTTCAGCGTTTTTCTAATCAGTGACAGACTGATGTCAAATTAGTTAGGATTGGCTTGCAGCAGTTCATGCGTGGTAGTGGATCGGCACACTACTTGTGCGTTCCGATCTGTTGGTGAGGATTTATCTAGATAAATGAATGGCGCTTGGTATCAATGCAAGTCAAGCCCAGGAAATGAGGAGAGATATTGAAAATGCAGTGAGAGTGCACAGAACATTTTTATGGTAGGTTTCCTCAAGAATATGTTGCACAACTCATTATTTAGAAGAAAACTTAGGTTCTTTGCTTCATTCGGGCTGCTAAGGTGTATCTGGTATTACATTTTGTATCCAGTTACCTGTATAGTGGTTTGCTTGAGTAAAGCAAACCACTGCCTTTTAACCATAGATAAGCTTGGCACGATAAGACTGGTAAGCCTAAGTACTCATGCTTATAACAGCAATAATAAGCTTTTTATAGACTTTACTAGACAAGCACTAGCCTTAATCCAACGATATGACCGTCGCCGAATGCGAGTTATTGAGCGTGAAATCAAATATATTACTAAATCTGAGTTTACTTCATGGGCTGACTTTAATACCTTGATTCAAGAGTGCATGATAAACTTCACTCAATATCAACATTTACTCGACAAAAACCCTCACCATTATGAGTGGTATCTGGCACACTATGCATCAGTTATCATCCATGAAGCTACACATGGACGCTTAGATTCCCTGGGGTTTCCTTACTCACCTGCAACAAGAGCGAGAATCGAGCGAATTTGTTGGATAGAACAGAAACGATTTGCGTCACGACTGCCTAGCGATCGCTATGACTTCAGCAATGATTTGATACCGCCATTCCAAGAATCGGACTGGCACAACTATTGGCATTTAACGCGCTGGCAGAGGGTCAAAGAGGGCTTGAAGCAGTTACGGCGCGTGTGGCAAGAACCTATTAAACCATTGGGCAGATGAATGATTTAAAGCTTAAATTTTTCACTTTTCTAAATGGTGAAGAGTCAATCAGCACCTTTGAGGAATGGTTGTACGCAACTCCCGATCTTGAGGCTGTATTAAGTAGTGATGACTATTTGTTACTGATTTCATTAGATTTTTCAGAAACTGGCATTTGTTCTAAAATAGAAGAGCTAATAAAGCAGTACGTTGATGTTGCTGAGTACGAGACATGGAGGCTCAGGAAATTACTAAACAAGGTAATAGATCGAGATTCTAAATTTCCAGAAATATTGTCTGAGTTTTACGAGCTTTACTGCCACGGATATGGATTTCTCGACAGCCTGGGGTTAAGTTATGGATTACCAATCAGGGTTCCTCCTCAAGGCTACAGTGCAGATACATGGGAGGAGTTGAGTAAAACAGAACAAAATTATTTGTTAGATTCCCTATCGGAGGGTGCTATTGATGAAGCAAGAAAGGTTTTATTTGGGTTAGATACTCAAAAGATTATCTTAACTAATCAACTTAATCACTACGGTGTTTGTCCCTTCGTTTAAATCAGTAACTTTGCTATTGCAATTCAGCGAAGCAATAAATTAGTCAACCCACCTCTCCTCTATCGAAAGGTGGGTTTCTAGCTGGAGCATCTTTGTCACCTTTAAGTCACATTTATTTTTAATGCTGGAAACAGGCAAACGTTAATCGCTAGAAAATTAATTAAGAGAAAGACTTTAATTCCAAGTACTAATTAGGCTTAACCGAATAGTGAGGTGAACATGCGACTACGCCCAATACCCGTCATTATTTTGCTCTCTTTTATTGTTTTCATAGGCTTTTTTGCTTACCAAATTGAATTAGCCATTCCCGCAGCACCACCGAGACGATATAACACCTATACTTTATCAACTCAAACTGCACCAAAAGAAATCGGCTCATATGATGTGTTGGGCTACACCGTTAACAAAGAAGAAGCCGATAAATTGCTCCAAGCTGAGGAAGGACGTAAGCGACTTTCTCCTGAAAATGGTGCAGTAGAAGTCACAGAGGAACTAATAGATTTAGGTCGCAAGACTTTTTACCTAGAAACCTTCGGCAATGAATATTTATTCACCGATCTAGTCGGTATCCTGGATGGACCGATTAATCTCGGTAGCTTGTCGAAAGCAATTTTGGCTCTAAGCAGCTTTATTCCGCCAATCGAATGTCAATCCTAATGATGTTAAGCCGGGTAGTCATACTTACATTAATAAGGATGGGCAGGAAGCTCGTTTACCCGATGCCAAAGCTATGGAGGATGCTGTCGATGCTGATTTCTTAGCTTGGCCTCCCGGTAATTTTACCTCTAACGGCGACCTCAACAGCAATCCCTCTCAGATTCCATCCTCTTACACTCACGGTGCATGGCCTTATAGTTGGAGTGGCGTTGCTTCTATTGGCTGGTTTCACGGACTGAGCACGTTGAATAACGCCGTGTTCGGGGTGAATGCAGACCCCTCGACGACAGCAGATGCCAGTGAAGAACTGTTGGGCATTGATAAAGAGACGTATTTGGGGGCGATGTTCCAAAATGCCTCTAACCCAAAATTCCGGTTGCCAGAGGGAGCAAAACCATCGGAATTCTTTGAAAAAATTGACCCAACACCTGGAACTCCTGGTATCAATCAGGTGATTGAGATGCCCGAATACCCGAAAGGTACACTGTTTATGCAGAACGGGTTAATGGCAGCGTCGCCAGGATACCGCGTAGCTGAACAAATTAATGGGATGTCAGCGTGGCAAAATACGCTGGCACCACCACCGTATCAGGCGACTGGAGATAGAGAAGTATTGAAGCGCGGTGCTGCTGTGTTCGATCGCGCGGGTTGTGTTGACTGTCACAGCGAACGCTACTTCACCAACCATAAGGTAATTCCCCAGCAGGAAGTCGGGACTCAACCCTCACGGGCAAAAGCGTCAAAAGGCTTTGCAGAGAACTTTGTGCCGCCGCAGACTTATCCACCTAATATATCAGTTCCCCTACCTCCCAATCCACCTGTGCTACCCATTCCAACGGATATCACGCCGCAGGAAGACATTGAGCTTGCCTACGCCCAGAGTAACCCAGCCGGAGGCTTCAAGGTTCCGAACTTGATTGGACTTTATCTTACTGCGCCCTATTTGCATGATGGCGGTGTGGCAGCTAGTTCAGAAGCTCTACAACAGGATGAAGATGGCTTTAAGGTTGCTAATCCCGATCAACTCGGCTTGCCTGGTACCTTGTTAAAGGGTGTTAAACCCGACGCTAGTGCTAGTTTGCGCGTGCTGGTAGATCGAAATCTGCGTGAGGACGCGATCGCGGCTAATCGGGCAGATGAACGCTTGCAACGGGTGAATGTTGAGGGCATTGGTCACAATTATTGGGTTGATCGGCAGGCGGGGTTTACAACGCAAGACCAGACTGACCTAATCCAGTTTCTTCTCTCAATTGATGATGACCCGGAAGTACTTCCCGATTCATCTACGTAGCCAATTAATGTATGTTTCCCAGAGAGTATAAATGTCTTGGAGTCGTAGAAATTTTTTAGTTTCCGCAGGTCTGGGAGTAGCTGCCAGTAGCCTCGCTAGCGTCACAAGCTGCACCAACGAGTCAACCTCTGTTGACCCGACAGTGCCAGAGAGTCTGGACGATAGCACATCAACGGTAGCTGACCAAACGGCGATCGAGGATTTGAATTACAACACCTCGGAAGCAGCTAACCGGACTATGATGCAAGGTCTAGATGATTGGGAGAAGGTACCGTGCCTGCTTCAATCTCGACCCAAACTACATCCACATGGCAGGTCTTCTGCCCACTAAACTGACCCCAATGGCGATCGCAAACAAGGACATCAGGTTGAACTGAATTCAATCAGGAAGCTCATCCAATTGGGTAATATAAGGTCACAACGAGTTATTTCTGCGAATTCTTTTGCTGGATAAAGTTGCTATTCTCAGAACAGTAATCTGGACAATTAACCGCTTGTTCAGTTAGGACAATAGAAGGGTGAACAGAACAATTTAGATAACGATTATTTGCAAAAAATTGACAATTTTTACAAGGAGGGGTATCTACAGGCTTGAGGAGAGCGTCAATTTCCTTTCGTACAATCATCCACATTCCTAACACCTTAATAAAAAAAACGATCCAACCCAGAACGAACGCAAGGGAAACCCACAACATGCCTCCATCATGCGAGGTTACCCCATCCGGTTTTACCTCATCCAGCGTCGTTTCACTCAGGGTTACTTCACTAAGTTCTCTCTCGCTTGAGATTCTCCATGATTTCTGGTGCATTGAGTATTAGTCCTCCTCAATTTGTAGTTTTTTGGTAGGCTAGCGCCTACGGTTTCGCCTCCCGCTTGCTCGCTGAAATATCCAGGTGCAACGCCGTTTCAGATTAGTAAGCAAGTTTCCCGAATTTCTCTGCTGTTGGTGATTTGTAAACCGACTGGATAACCTCTTACCTGAGCGATCGCGCTGGGATTCTTTTTCAAGATTCTGGTTTGATGCTAGCGATCGCGTTTCCTCATTAGGCGAGATACTTACGGCGTACTCCTCCGGAACAATGGGAGAACCGTGTCTTCTGGCGTAAACTTTGGTAAACTCTGCCCCTAAAAAGAGAATATGAGCGGCGTAATAAATCCAGGTGATAATAATTACGAAAGAGCCAGCAACCCCGTAAGCCGAGCCAAACTCGGTTTGACTTAAAAATAGCCCGAACAAAAACTGACCCAGCATAAACAAAACGGCTGTGATCATTGCCCCAACAAACGCATCCCGCCACGCAACTTGGGCATCGGGTAGGATCGCGTATATTGCCGCAAACAGCAACGTAACCATTCCCAATGAAACAAAAAAGCTGAGGAATTGCCAGAGATAACCCAGACCCGGTAAAAACTCACTTAAAAAATTAACAAGTGCTGCCAGTGCTGTATTCACGACAAGAGATACGAGCAGCAAAAAGGCAATGACTAGCACCATCGCAAAGGACAAAAGGCGTTTGCGAATAAAGTGGAGGAGGTGCAGTCCGGGTTGTGGCTTTAC
Source organism: Coleofasciculus sp. S288 (assembly GCA_020216575.1). Taxonomy (GTDB): domain Bacteria; phylum Cyanobacteriota; class Cyanobacteriia; order Cyanobacteriales; family Coleofasciculaceae; genus JAIUYC01. The sequence continues at coordinate 5,786 of JAIUYC010000086.1, forward strand.
CTCCCAAATTTTGTCAAGAGCATTTTGAATCTGAGCAAAAACTCCGGAAGCACCAAATATCAGAAAAGCAAGACTAAAAATTAATCGAAACGTGCCACCAGTGGTATCTTCTCTAAGATTAGCGATCGCAGTCTCAATGACTTGCGCTCCTTGCTCGCCGACTACACCTTGAATTCGTCCGACAATTTCACCTTTTGCTGCTGCTTCGCCAAAAATGGCACCGACAATCATAATTACGATAATCACTAGCGGTGCGAGAGAGAACACCGTATAATAAGCCAACGATGAGGCTAAAAGAGACACTTGATTGAATTGCCACTCAGAAATGGTTTCTTTCAGCAGTTTCCAAATTTCTTTGAAGTTCACCATAGGAATGAACTCCTGTTGCAGGATGAGTAGGTCATTTGCTAGAAGGCTTCAACTGTAAAGTTATCGGTTGCTGGATGAAGTTCCTTCTGTCTTCAGCATGAGCAGCAAAGGTGATAATAAAGTGACAGCCTTTGGCAAGTCAAACATCAAACGTGAAACGGTACATCCTGCCTACAGCTAGGAGGAGAAAAAGAACATCCTTTTAAGGTTTTGCTGCATCTGCTTAAAACCTTTGCAGCCAACGTTACTAATAAACTTAAAAATTAAATACTGTTCTGACCGTACCAATAAAAATATTGCTGTTAGTATTATTGTGTTCAGGGTTAGTGAGATAGATGATACCGGGAATGACTTTGATGTTATCTGTAAGCGGGTACTCGTAAAACGCTTCAAAATGCAATCCCGTACCTGTATCTTCCCGATATGCCACTACATTATCAATAACTTTCGGAGGCATTCCAAAACCTAATCCCCCGACAGCCCCCGTTTTAAGCAAGTCTGGGAAAGCGAGATTAACGGCATAATTAATAATATCAGCCTGACCCTCAATCCCGTCAGCTCTCCTAGCATCAATATATCCAAACCAGCCACTCAAAGCTAGCTTTGGATTCACTCTCCAAAGGGCTGCGACCCCATAAGAATTAGATAGTAATGGAATATCGTTACCAAACGGAATATTAGAAAAATTGCTACCAGTTCGATGCGTTAAGTTACCGTCCGCTGAATAGTTACGAATATAGGTTAACCCAAGTTCTAAGTTGGATAAAGGTTTGAATGAAAGTTGTGCTAAAGCACTATATGTCCCGCCAAATAATCCTGATCCAGAAGTTGTAATTTCAGCATTTTGCGCTAAGTAACCGACATCAAGGCGAAGCGCTTCATTAAACCGATAAACCGCCGCCGCTCCAGCTCCGGTAGTGTTTCCAATACGATAGATTGGGTTGCGATCGCCGAAGCGAGAGGGAGAACCTTTTGCCCCCCCAAAGCTGGCGAAATATGGGTTAAGGACAGTGGTGTAGTAATGGTGAGAAGCAGCGTTCCCGTAGAGATAGATAGTAAGCTTTTCACCTACGGGAAATCGATATTCTAGTAAATTCGCTCTCAAGCTGTTATTGGTATTACCGACTTCAAACGAGAGGCGCGTCATGTTCGTGTCGGAAACACCGTTGAAATTTGGCACTCTGTCAGATGCTTGAAGGCGGACTAACAGACGATCTTTGCCTGTGAAACTGGTAATGAAATTAAATCGAGTTCGATGGTTGAGTGTCAAATTAGAGTCGATACGGGTATCGGGATTACCATCTGCCGTGTCTCCACTTAAGTCGCTCGCAGCAAAGACAATTGACGTACTTAATCGGGTTGTGGGAGAAAATTGTCTGGCTTCTAACTCAACCGTGCGAAACTCCAGATTCTCTACCCGTTCTCGCAGGGTAGCTAACTCAGTAGCAAATTCATCTTGCAGCCGTTTGAGTGTGGCGATGTCTTCTGAAGATAGTTGTGCAAGCCGATTCTCAAGCTGTTCGTTTAGCCCTCTTAAGCAAGCATTCAACCCCGCCGCAAACTCGTAGCGAGTCAGTACTCGATTACCCTGATAGGTGCTATCCGGGTAACCTGTAATGCAACCATACCGTTCAACCAAAGCTTGCAACGCCTGAAACGCCCAATCAGTCGGCTGTACGTCAGATAGCTGAGAAACTGAAGTAAATTGGGAGATTGCTTCTGGTTGCTCCTCAATGAGCGCATTTTCTCGCTCGTCGTCCGGCGTGGTTTCCGCAAGCTTGGAGGCAGTATCAGAAAGAAGCGTTTCAACAGCTTGGGATTGAGCAAAACCTTCGGTATGCTTTGCGGCTGTCCCACTATCCTGTGCAAGCGCTAACGCACTCCTCTCTTGAACTTCAGTAGCAATAGCCGACGTTGAGACAAGCCGGACAACACCTGGAATCCCCAGACTGAGCAGCCCCACAAAGTTCCATATAGTTAACATTAGTTGCTCCTCACCCATCAAGCGCCAAGCTTTCCTTGAAAGCGTGTTTGAAAAGTAGTACTGTCATCCTACAAGGGCAAAGCATTCGATAAATCAACTCCTACCGAAAAATAGTCGCTCGAATGCTTCGCCCCTAGGTATAGGTTGTTTACTTGGACTTTTCAAACATTCTCTCAGTCCACTGAGGATGAAGCAGCCCAACTTTAGTCATTCTTAGAAGTTGTAGCCAACTCCTAGTAATAGCCCTACATCAGTGCGATCGACAAAACCGACATTCACGCCAGCCGTTGCTGTAACTTGACGCGATACAGGCACATCTACACCACCCGTCAGCAGGGGACCGATAGTGCTATCTCTGGCTGTTGAAATCGCCACTCCGCCTCCTACATAAGGAGCTGCCCTGAGTCCAACTGTTTGCCTCGGTGCAAAATCTACAGTTACCGGCAACAGAAAGGCTGCATTGCTCCCAATTAAAGCAGAGGGTCTAGCAGATAAGGTGTTTGTCAACCCGACTTTGCTAAACACATTAGCACTACCTTCGCTTAATCGAGTATCGCCACGAAAACCAATATTACTGCCAACTCCGATATAGCTTGGTCCAGAGCGAGTAGCTCTCAAGGGCGGGGTAGTACCTCCAGCTTGAGCTACCACAGAGTCTGGGGTTTTAGAGGTGGTTTCCGGAATTGGAGAAGCTGAGGACTCAGGCATCAGAGCAGAAGAAGAAATTGGAGCTGTAGTGTCTAGAGTTGGCTCTGTTTTTAGATCAGCAGCGGTGAAGTCGGTAGTCTGAGCTTGAGCTTTAAGCCCACTCGAAACGACGGTTACAGCAGCGAGACTTAGTAAAAAAGCAGTCCGTCTGAAAAGAATGGTATTCATAATTAATTCCTAGTAAACTGTGTGTCAAAAACTCATGAAACTTGAATTTTTCATGATAATGGAGCCAAAAAAGTGATGACTGACTGAGAGTAAATTTTGAGGATATTTTCAAGAAATCAGTAACTTTATTCCCTTAGATAGGTGTATCTTTGAGAATATTTTTAGCGCAATAGAAGGGACGTGCGAAGTTACTGATGAGACAAGCATCATCAATCCCAGTCTGTGATTC
>JAIUYC010000087.1 GCA_020216575.1 Coleofasciculus sp. S288
TATAAGAGTTTATTACCACTAACTGAAACCACATCAAATCCATTTTCTTGGAACACTTTAAACCAACGGTCTTTGCTAAAATAATAGAGTTCTGAAAGAGCACTTGGATACTCTCCATGAGGGCCAGCAAGTAGAATTCGCTTGATCACATAGGTGAGACCATGCTGCTTTAGCTTTTCTTGGACAGAGGGTGCCATTGCCATTCCGGGAATAGAATGCTGTTGCCCCAGTAACCGCTTCAAGATATAGAGGTAATGGGCGATACTAGCCCAGAAACGCCAAGCAGAACTGGGTAAAATATGTATGGCAAAGCCTCCAGGCTTTAAGACTCTGCCTATCTCAGCGAGGATTGGAGGCAGAGCTGGTATATGTTCTAAAACATTTGATGAAAAGACAATGTCAAAGCTTATACTTTCAAATGGAATGTTTTTACCATCGTAATCCTGTACAGGATAATAGTACTTTTGCGAAGCAGACCGTTGAGGAATATCGATGGAAAACACTTCACATCCCCAAGAGGAAATCAGGCTAGCCTGATATCCGCTTCCACCTCCAAGTTCTAGGACACGCAGACCGGGCTTAAAGTAAGGTTTAACAAGATCAAGTTCTGCTCTACGTAATGTTTCTAAATAACCTTGCATATCTTTCAATTAAGTTTTGCGGACTGCCTTTACCAAGATAGAAGGACAAGCTAGGAATTCTGGCTTTCATCTAACCATGCCTGGAACATTAGCACATCCCACAAATAATACTGCCAGTTGCGATCGCCCGAAAGATGCTCGACCCACTTCTGGCGAATGGGTTGGGGATTGAAGAAACCTTCGTGGCGCAAACGCCGTTCATCGAGCAAGGCTTCAGCCCAGTCTCGCAGCTGACCACGTAACCAGGCGTCAATAGGGATGCCAAAGCCCATCTTGGGTCGTTCGATGAGACTTGGCGGAACATACTGATATAAAACTTGGCGCAGCAGCCATTTGCCCTGACCATTGCGGATTTTCATATCGAGCGGAATCTGCCAAGCAAATTCCACAACATGGGGATCTAATAGAGGAACACGAGCTTCCAAGCTGACGCCCATTGTGGCTCTGTCAACTTTAACTAAGATATTGTCGGGTAGATAGGTGACGGTGTCGAGGTACATCATCCGCTGAGTAAAATCTGGTAAGTTTGCCCAGCTTTGGTGATCGGCTAAGGCTGTAATCGGTTCTGAGCTATTCAGTACTAATGCTTCTGGTTCTTTCCAATGGGAAACCAGACCAGTGTACATGGCTTCGGGGCTTTCAACTGCTAAAACTTCTGCTAGTTTGTGTAGCTTATCACCAGGATTGTGTTGCTTGAGGATTGCTGGTAGCACTGGGTGAAGGTTAGCAAAGGTCTGGTTCCAGGTTTGGGGCGATCGCATCGTTAAAGCACGCGCAGCAATATTTCGCAGAGGGTAGGGTATCCAACCAATCTGCTGCCAAATGCGACGCCCCCAGAAGTAACGACTATAGCCACCGAAAAGTTCATCTCCCGCGTCTCCTGAAAGGCTAACAGTAACCTGTTGTCTGGCTAACTGAGCAACCAGGAAAGTGGGAAGCTGAGAGGCGTCAGCGAAGGGTTCGTCATAAAGGGTGGGCAGTTTGGGTATAACCGCGATCGCTTCAGCAGGAGTGACATATAGCTCTGTGTGGTTGGTTCCCAATCGCTGGGCAACTGCCTTTGCATACTTTGCCTCGTTGTAACTGTCCTCATAGAAACCGATGCTAAACGTCTTTACGGGCTGAGTACTTTGAGCCTGCATCAGAGCAACTACAGTAGAGGAATCAACGCCACCGGATAGGAAGGCTCCTAGAGGTACGTCTGCTACCATGCGTAAACTGATAGCATCCCGTAAAAGGGTATCTAGTTGGTTGAGCGCTTCTGTTTCTGAGCCAATAAACGGCTGACAAATACCAGCTTCAGCCACTGATTTGACAGACCAGTAGGGTATAGATTTAGCAGTAGTAGCCCCTAGCTGCACTGTCAATACACAAGCTGGGGGCAGTTTATAAACGCCTTGGTAAATTGAGTAGGGTGTAGGAATGTAGTTATGCCGCAGGTATAGAGCTAAGGCATCGCGGTTGATTTCAGCTTTGAAGCCAGGATATGCTCTGAGAGCTTTCAGTTCTGAGGCAAAGAGAAAGGTTTGATCCATCCAGCTGTAGTAGAGGGGTTTTTCTCCCAAGCGATCGCGTCCCAAGTGCAAGAGGTGTTCTTGCCTGTCCCAAAGGGCAAAAGCAAACATCCCATTAAAGCGCCGAACAGCTGCATCCAATCCCCACTGGCTGAAGCTTGCTAGCATGACTTCGGTGTCGGAGTGACCCCGGAACTGATGACCCAACTGTTCTAGCTGACGGCACAGTTCTAGGAAGTTATAAATTTCGCCATTGAAGACAATCACATAGCGACCATCGGCAGACACCATGGGTTGATGTCCTTGTGGGGAAAGGTCTACAATCGCGAGTCGTCGATGACCTAGGGCAATCCCTGCTTCTGCATCTACCCAGCTACCGTCATCATCTGGGCCACGATGGAAGAGCGTATCTGACATCCGTTGAACCGTTTGCCAAATTTTGTCATTGCTTAGTTGTTGGGATGGCTCCCAAAAGCCGATGATGCCGCACATTTATTTTCATATCCAATAGTTGCAAGATAATCACTAACGCCACAAGGGCAACACTTAAACCAATAGTAAAAACAAAAGTAAGTCTTCTTTTCATCGTTAGTCCTTTTTATTATTTATCCAGAAATTACCTCTTCATAGATTTGTTGATATTTTTGAACTACACTTTCAAGCGAGAAATTATCTTTAATCCGTTGACGTGCTCTTGCACCCAGTTCGCGTCTAGCTAGAGTTCCCATTTCAATTAACTCCAACCACGCGGTACATAATCCTTCTGGATCTCGTGGTGGCACTACTCTTCCTGTATTGCCCACAAGCCAAGCTGAATCTCCTACATCTGTTACTACGCAGGGGACACCACAGGACATTGCTTCTCCCACAGCTAGAGGAAATCCTTCCCCGTAGGCAGAAGACAAAGAAGTAATGTCTAAAGCACTATTCAAGCGCGGTATATCTGTGCGCTCTCCCAGCAAGGAGATCTGATTGATAAGTCCCAACTCTTGAATTAACTGATGTAGACCTAGATTATTTCTTTCTACCCCTTGTCCAGCCAGCAGAAAATGTACATTGGAATAGTTCTTTGAGAGAAGGGCAGCAGCTTGTAAAAAGTTTTTATGGTCTTTTTGAGGATGGAAGCGAGCAATTAAACCAATTAAGATAGTCTCTTCAGGCAAACCTAGCTCTGCTCTAACACTTAACCGAGATTCAACTGATGTAATAAACATCCCAGTGTCAATACCATTTGGAATTACACAGGCTTCCTGAACGTAAAAACCCAAGGCTTCGTGTTGTAGCTGACTAACCTTAGAAACAAAAATAATCTTCCTAGCAAGCTTAGAAATATAAGCAGATAAATTAATGACTGCTACGGTCATTTTCTTTTCATAATCCAAGGAGTAAATTGAATTTTGAATGTCCCAGAAAACAGGTGTTTTTTGTAGGGATAAAATACTAGAAAGCTGGGCTGCTACATTGCCATGATACATCCAGCCTTGAATTAAATCAGGTTGAAGTTGACGTACTGTTTGAAGCAAACAATAGGCGGCTTTGGGAGTTGGAATTCCAGGCTTCATGCCAACCGTATAAACGGGTATACTTAGTGCTTCAATTAAATCTCCCAATCTTCCCCGATCCATCAACGAAATTACAATCGGATCAAACCTTTCTCTATTAAGAGATGATAGCAACTTATATAGCATCATTTCTGCGCCGCCAGTCAAGAGATCGGTAATAATAAATACTAAACGCTTCGGGAATTTATTAGCTGCTTTCATTAGTAACTACAGAAATTAGGTAAGGCTAATGTCTATGAAGGATTTTCCGTCGTCGCCCCAGGTAAAGTAATAAGCCGAGCAGAATTGGTAATATTTGTAATTTGAAGCGGACTGCCGCTCCAAGGTTTTGGAAAGAGATAAAGCTGTAAACAGTTGCCCAAGTCACTACTAGTAGAGTAGCCCAAAGAACGATTGGGTTTTTAAAATCTTTCCAGCGAGTTCTTAGAACTGCCAGACTTAGTAGAAATAGGAGTATTAGGTTTTCTAGACCAGCCAACAAACCAAAGAGATTTACAACTTCTCCCGGTAAAGGTCTAAATAGAGCTGTAAACGCCCCAAAGGGAATAAAAGTAATCAGTTGATCAATCTGGGTAAAATCTGTATTAACTACTTGTGCAGAACCTCCATAGTTCCAGAGACGGGACAAGATATTCAGAGAAATCAGTAGCTCTTGAAGGGAGGCAATATTAAAAAACTTCTGAACTCGAATGATTCCAAAGCTGAGTGCAATCCCTATCAGTATACTCAGGATTACTTTAGTAAATGTGCTGTGCTTTTGTAATATAAAAGTCATTATGACTGGTATTAGCAGAATTGGACTTATCCAAAAACGGATAAAAGTAGCGATAACGGCTCCAACTCCTAATATCCACAAGTAGCACCACTGGTTGCGTCGATGCCACCCTATCATCCCATATGTGTAGAGTGATATTCCTAGTAGAGCTGTCGGTTCTTTTCCAATAATTGATGTCCAGAATAAGATAGAGGGGAAAAAAGCTAGCCCATACAGAACTGATATTTTTTCTTTTTTTAGAAAGATTACGACAGCTCGATAGAATATATAAATTGCTACTAAACCGATCATAGAAAAACTGGCTTTAAGAGCATGGTAGGACTCTGGTAAAAACTGGTAGTGTAGCCAGACCAGCCTTAAAATGTTTCCTGTTCCATCTGTTATCGTGAAATTAGTCCAGTTAAAATCAGGCTGCCTTGGCGTATCGAAATAGAAATAGCTGTCCAAGCTGGAGTAGTAGGCTTCAAACACCAGCATGAAACCCAGAGCAACTAGCGATTTTACTAACCAAAGACTTAAGAGAGCAGCTTTATCTTTACTAGGAACAGGCCAGATTAGAATACTTACACCTAGGGCGATAGACCACAATAGCCCGATTGTATAATCCCAGAGCAAGTTAGTCTGTGGAATATTTTGTCCTAAAGTAATTATGGAATTTGTAATTAGTAAAAAAAGCACTCCTATACCAGCAAAGCCAAGAAATATTTGGGAAATTAGCTGGGGTGTTTTTTGAATTCTATAATTGGTAATTTTCACAAAAACATTAATTGTAGGAGGAGTCATTTAAAGTGCTTTACAGCTTTAACATCTCCCGATCTAGCTTCAAACTCATCGATTTCAGATATTTGCAGATAGATGATAAGTCTGCGTCGGTTGTCACAAATTGCAAATTCTACTTCAAAGCTACACAATTGATATAGGGTGAGGCCAGCCTATTCGGTTTAAACCTTCCTAACTTAGTTTCCAAATACCATATAATTACTGAAAAACCAATCAAAAAGAAAAGTAAGCCTTTCTTTATAAGCCATGCGATTGAACCGATTGGAATACCATTTAGATTGCATACACCAAAGTGAGTACTCATAAAATAATCACAGTCAACAACTTTGAGTTTAGAAACCTTGTGAGATTCAGCTAGGGCATCGGAGTCTAACAAAACATGTATATCAAAAACAGGTCGATTGATTAGTTTCTGAAACCAACCAGTCAAACCAACCATATTAGGAATGATAGTAATCATTATTCCTTTAGGTTTGAGGAATTTTGAAAATGCTTGTATGCAGGTTGCTGTATCCTCGAAGTGTTCGGCAACGCCAAAGGAGATTACCACATCAAATTCTTCTAACATAGTCTCTGGCGGTGCAAAAAAATCACTACACACCACATCACCTTTAACAGCCGCTTTAGATAATATATATTTCTCCTGCTCACAACCAATTTCAGAATAATCAAGTCCAAAAATTTGGAAACCGAACTCTTTAGCGAAGTAAGGAAGCCACACTGAGTTCGCACAACCAATCTCTAGGAGTTTCATCTGGCGAGTTTCCATACCAGCGAACACTCCACAAAAATATTGATGCCAACACCGTCTAGGGTAATTTCTCAATCCTGGTAAGCTTGGATCTACCAAACTAGGTATCCTACCGATGAACCAAGAGTCATCCCAGTACTTCTTGCTTGCTTTCTCCATGATTAATTACAAATAACTAAGGTTTGGTTGCAATGTATGTGACTATTCCATAATTGTTTGAAAGTATCTGATATTTCTCAAAAAGAGGCATAAGTATCATATCTATCAAGGTAAAAGGACTTCTAGAAACAGCATATCGAAAATTTGATCCTAGACTTTTATTAATTTTATGTTTGTTGAAATATTCTATTCTCGTCGGTGGAATATCTTCCCATTTTAAATCACATCTTTTGATGTGACGATAGACATAATAACGCAACCAATTGACAGGATGCATTGGATATATCTTATCACTGTAATCACTTTTAATAAGTTCAAGCCCGGAACTAGCAAGATATTTTCTAACTGTTTCTTCTGTATAAAAGTATAAGTGCCGTGGTAAGTCTTCCCGAAAAAGACATCTCGATGAAATGCTTTCAAAATTGGTTACCAAAAATACAAAAAATCCACCGACTTTTAAAACTTCAGCAGCTTTTTGGAAATAAGCCATTGGATTGTGAACATGCTCCAAGACTGCCCAGGCGGTTATTGCATCGTAATACGGTTCGCATATGGGTATATCCGTAAACTCCTGGTTGTATATTTTGAAGTCCGAAATGGGTTTGGAGTTAGGAGATACTTCTACACCCTCAACCTGCCATCCAAGATTTTGCATGTATCTCGGAAAATCACCATTCGCACATCCAACATCCAATAAAGACTTTTTATCCTTACCCCTTGGAATATTCGTCAAAAATTTTGCCTGAGTCCTGTAACGACGCTGATGAAAATTTCGTTCCTTTTCAAAGCTTTCATAAAAAGATGGAGGATAGTAACGGAATATCTCTGAATAAGCTGGGCGCGGATTTACAAAACCTAAACCACAGCTTTTACATTCAACTACAGTAAACCACTCATCCTTAAAGTAGAGCCTATCTGGCATTGAATATACAACTCGATAGTCTTCTGAACCACAGAGATTACAATTGATAGTTTCCATTTGTTCTACTCCATCTTTGGTATCTGCTTCTTGAGCATGAACCAACAATAAATAAAAGATATCAAGTATACAATTGCTGTTGATAAAGCTATGCCTGCAACACCAAGATACTGTATGAATAAATAATTCAAAATAACATTTGCCAGTAGGTTATAGAAAGCTGCCTCCATCAAAATCTGGTTCGCCTGAATTGATGAAATCAATCGAACCACTAATATGCCTGCAATATAAAAAGGAAGCTGCAAAGCATAAAAACCCTGTATAACAGCAACAGTATCAGTGTCTTGAGCAGTAAATAAGCCTCGCTGAAACAACGCTTGCACTAAAGGCTTAGAGAAGATTATCAAAATAATTGTCAAAGGTACAGTAATCGCAAAAATCAGCCCCAAGTATCGGCTGAGCGTATGCCGCACTCCTAGCCAATCTGCTTGAGCAATCATCTGAGAAAAATAGGGAACTACCGCTATACCCAAGGCTGTCGCCGCTAGATATAGGGGAAAAGCAACTACCTTGCTGCCGTAGTTAAGTGCAGCCACACTACCAGGAGACAACATAGCAGCCATCGACTGATCTACTAGAGTTGTACTACCCATAAGGAACGCGCCTACAACCATTGGTACATACTGACTTGCTACTTGACGCATGTGAGGACTGAAGCCACACCATCTCAGGTGCAGTCCAATCCCTCGTTTCTTAAGTGCAGTGGCTAAAAGTATAACCTCTAAGGCTGTCCCACTGACAAAACCAAAAGCTAAAGGAAAGATTCCCCAGTCCCTGTCACCCAACAGAAGAAATATTACAGCAAGAACAGGAGTGACGATTGGAGAAAACGCGGCAAAAATAAACTTCTCACCTGCATTTAAAACTGCCCGCCCGATAACTGCAATCCCCTTCAAGATCACTAGGGGAGCAAGTGTATAGAGGAGATGCTCTGTCAATGCTAATTTCTCAGAACTAAATCCTCTAGCAATGACTGGCAGGTAAAGCGGTGCAGCAATAACCATCAATAAAGTGGTAATTCCTAGTATGCCCAGACTCCAGAGCATCATACTGGAGACAAGCCTTTGCGCCGCTTTTAACCCCTCCTGTTCTCGCACTTGAATGTAGGTGGGAATGAGCGCCACATGAAAAGACTCTGCCACTACATAAACAAGAAACGTAGGAAGCATAAAGGCGACTAAAAATGCATCAGGAGCATCGCCAGTCCCAAATAACCAGGCGACCACCAATTCTTGAACCACATAGGCAACTTTAACCAAGGCTGTAAAGAGAGCCACAGTCACAGCTGCACCAAATATTTTGCGGTTGACAGAACCAGTCGTCAAATGGTTCCAAGCACTAAGTAGTGCCGCTACTCCCCACCTTTTATGCATGGTGTTGGGCAACTACCAGCGTAAAGATTACAGCTAATACTTCTGTAGTCATAACGAAATCATTGCTCTACTAGGTGTTTCTGTGGCAGCCTCACGGAGTATAGTAGTCTCTGTCATGGAAGTGGTTCTTGGCTAAACTACAGCTTAGCTGGAATGTCAAGTGAGGAGAGCAATGGATTCAGCACACACCAATGAGTACCGCGAAACACAAGATGATGAAATATCTCTTGCGGAGGTCAAACAGTTTTTCAGGAACAACTGGAAATTTATCGGTCTGACTACTGTAGTCATATCAGCGATCGCCATCCCCCTCTCCCTCCTGAAACCCCAACACTATCAGAAACAGCTGACTCTGTCCGTCGAACCTGTTCCACAAACTATAGCAGCTCAACTCCTCTTGCAACTGGATGTCAATCAAGCTAATGCCCTAGCTGTCAAGTTCCTGAAAAATCATAAACTAGACTCGATTAGCGGTCAGCCCCAATATGACGCGATCGCTCAGGAAATTCAACTCCCCCTGCAATCTCCCAATGCCAGTTCTCTCAAGGAAATTAGCCCCAAAATCATTAGCCACGTAGAGACTGGGTTTCAAAAAAAACTTGATCAGGCAATAGAAGGCCGCCTGACCAATATCGAGCAAGAGCAGAATAAACGCCGACAG
>JAIUYC010000088.1 GCA_020216575.1 Coleofasciculus sp. S288
ACGGGCGCGAAGCGCTCGTGGAACGCTCTCAAGAGGACTAAACACCTATACTGATAAGATTTCAGTCCACAAAGCGTGGACTTGAGCTATAAGCGGTGGAATTGATTCCAAATTCAAAGTGTCAAAAGGAGTGCTGCATAGGCTCCCGCCCCTAATGCAAACGCCCAGAAGCGGCTTTCACGTTCTTCAGGGAGTTCTTCTTTGAGGACGTTGAGGATAACTCCTCCGGCTAAGAAAGCAAACAGAACTGCGATCGCGGCTTCAGAAATTTCGGTTGCTTGCCCAATAGCCCACCCCACGATAATCGCAGCTGCTAAAATCCAGCGCCCGATCCGGTGATAGGTGTGTTTGTGATCTTGACGCAGGCCATAATCATTCACAACGAAATGCAGTGCCATCGCAATGAAAAACAAGAACAGGCTCTGGATACCAGTTTCTTCCCGATGGAGCAGCAGGTAACCAATTAGCCCGTTGTAAAGGGCAAAGGAAATCATGTGCAACCAGAATATACCAAAATCGGCTTTATCTTGCTCTCCTGCTTTCTGATTGCGCTGACGCGATTCCCTAACGACACGCTCTAGTCCGTAGAATATGGCAAGACCCAAGAGCGCCATGAGATAAACATGATGTTCTAAGAAGGCTAAAGCTCCTGTTTGTGCGATCGCTTCCTGTCTTTCATTCAAATCAGGGAGCAGATGAACAAAGACATAAGCAACCGATACACCACTTGCGATCGAAAGCCAACGACTGCGGGGAATCTTATCAAGAAACCGCAACTTGCCTGCGTACAGATGAACGAGCGCCAAACCAATGGCAAAGAGTGCCGAGACAAATGGTATAGCAGGATTAGATGTGGCTGGCTCTGAAACGGCGAACATCCTATCAAACCCAGTTTTTCAATACCTTTCACATTTGCAAATTGTCAAAAGGCTTGTAACTATCAATAGACAGAAACCACTTCGCTAACGTACCCGTTATAGACATAGCCCAGACAGGCCAGATGCCTGTCCTACAGTTTTGAATTTTGAATTTTGAAGTACTACTTCCCCTACTCCCCTGCTCCCCCTGCTCCCCCCGCTCCCCCTGCTTACTTCTCAGGAGCCGACCAGATTGGAAGTTGGTTCACCGCTTGGAAGGTTAAATCTACGTAAGTGCTGCCATTCGGTTTTACAGGCTTAAGACCAAAATAACCAGTAGGACCATCATGAGCTTGCGGTCCTATAGTTCGGACTGTAAAATCCCCCTGACGACGAGCTTGATTAAATGGAGAGCCAACCGTCCAAGGCCAGCGTGATGGGAATAAAATCGCACCGAGGTCTTCAATCCAGTCGCGACGCCCTTGAAGGTGATAGGTATGTTCAACCGCATTGAAGCCATCCGTGCCAGCAAACACACCGCCAACGGAAACCACACTGATTTGAGGGCTATCTAGCCACTCCTCTAGATAATAGGCTGCACCGAGAGCAACTTGAGCACCGCCACTGGTTCCGATGAGAATAATTTTCAGGGGTTGACCAGGGGAGCGCGGGATGGGATTCGTGGCATTCATCCGGTCAATGATGGCATTGGCAGTTCCCTGGTTATAAACTTGGCCATAGCGCTCGTCTACCGAAATAGCAAATCGCCAAAGATTGCGGATTTTGATCAGGATGTCTGCCATTTCTAGCCAGCCGTCAGCTTCTTGGGCAAAGCGCCAGAGGGGAGCGAGGAACCGCCGTCCGCCTAAACTCTCGTTGGCGACAGAGTAAGGGAAAACATCATCCACGACTACACAGTTAGGATGGGTTTTAACTAAACGCTCTAGAAAAACTTCTTCCCCCGGTGTTAACTGGTTAGCCGAAAAGTCACCAACTCCGGTGAGAAAGACAACATAACAATTAATTTTTGAAGCATCGTCTGCAACACCCACTCCACTTCGGGATGATGACAATCGCTTAGACTGGTTTTTCTTAAGACCGATACTTTCTGCTCCCTCGTTCAACCACCACACCAGAGTCCCCACCGGGGAGAGTACGCCCCAAACTAAGAGTATGAGTCCTGCTAAGGTCAGGAGTTTCACGCTACCGCCTCGCAGCCAATCAAGTAGTAGCTTAATCCCTTTAAGCATTCAGTTCTGTTTAAATGCTGAATAGCGGCTCCAAACGGTATCTTCTCGGGTCAGGAGTTGAACGCTTTGTTGCCATTGCTTGTATCAAACTCTATCCTTCTCCAGGCTGTCATCAATCTTAAGCAGTAAAATTAAACGTGATCTTATCTCCGGTCAATTAACTAAGGCTTCTGTCTTTGAAGGCAGAAGGCTCCAGAGCAGAAGGCTGAAGGAAAAGGAAAGAGCAATTTAGCAGACATGGTATGAGTGACAACCGGAAAAAAGCAAGCTTGTGTAAAACACTCCGGCATGCACTGGCTTTGGATGGGGATTTTTACGAAAATGCGCTAAACACGCCAAAAAACCAGCGAATCGCTCTAACGATTGTTATGTTAGCCGCTGTCTCCCATGCTCTGGGCAGTACACTCATCTTAATAATTAATCGAGCTGAACTTGCAATTCTGGTACTCGCCTTGCTGATTAATGGACTGAGCGTGGTAGGAGGCTACTATTTTTGGTCGTTTACTATCTGGAAGATTGGGCAGTGGCTCAAACGGGATTCTTTAACGTATGGAGATTTGTTGATTCCGATTGGCTTTGCCTATGCTCCTCAAGTGCTGAACTTTTTAACCTTGATTCCTCTGTTAGGACAACCCATTCAGTTGTTATTAGCAGTTTGGAGTTTGCTAGCTGTGATTGTGGCAGTCCGCCAAGGTTTAGATATCCGGACTCGTCGAGCTGCATTAATCTGTTTGGTAGGTTGGCCTCTGATTCAGATTGCGATCGGCTCTGTTCAAGTTCTTCCACAGTTCTTAAATGGGTAATATCATTGCTTTAAAATCGGCTTGGCGTTAAAACCGCAGCTATACAAACCAAACCCGCCTGCGCGGGTTACAAAACTAATGATTTCTCATTAGCCCGCTATTGATGGTATGCACTTTCTCGTTGGTCTTCAGCCGTTGATTCTGGTTTCGTTCGCTCTTGCAATGCCCATAAGCTAAGCACCGATGCTGTTAACGCACCGATGCTGTCCATAATCAGGTCAACAATCGTATCATCAAGGTCATTGATGACTCCAACGACCCACTCAAATATTTCCCAAAGTGCGCCAATAGAAAGACCGAAGCTAGCGATCGCCAAAACATACAACCAACGGTGCTGGCGGAATGTCGTCAGCATGGCGCCATAGACGAGAAAACTCAGCGCTAGGGTAATGGAAAAGGTGGTAAAGGCATGGACAATTTCGTCATAGGGTCCCGGTTTGTAAAATAAGTCCCAAACCCAGCCACCCGCATTGAGGAGTGCGGCAATCATAAACAGGAAATCGAATAAATTAGGAAGCTGCCGAGCTAATGCCACAAAAATAACTGAGGCGGCTAAAAAACCTGCTAGTGTCAAAGCACCTTGAAAATTTCCTTGACTCAGCTCAAAGACGACGGCTATTGCCAGCAAAAATTGTCCGACATAGGCTGCCCATCGATATCCTCGCCAATTTGTACTCAGCATTCCTTTTAACTCCGTCAATTACACTACAATTCATCGGTGTTCCAACGCTTTTATTGCCCCTAGGTATCGCTCCTCAATATCTTTGCGATCGCACTCTTCAGAAATTGCCTCATCGCTGCTGCGCTTAATCATCTCAGCATGACGCCGTAGCGCTGCCCGATCCTTCTTACGGTGGGTGCGGGTAGCGATAAGTGCGATCGCGTCCAGCAAGCGGATGATTACCGCTACGTCTTTTTGCCCGTACTGTCGAATCTGGTTGAAGGCTTTGTCGAGCAGTTCTGCGAATGTTACTGGATCGGCAATCACGCGCAGATTGTTCTCGTCATCGTAGCGGTAAGGGGAAGGAAAATCTCGTTCAGCTAAGCGACAGAGTCCTGCACTAAGCTGATCTATACACCGAATGGCGGTAAATGGATCGTTGATGCTAGGGGAAATAGCACGCAGGGCAATCTCGACTAACTGGTTGATAGAAAACTCTACATCTTGATGCTCGGTGCGTTCCAATCCCAGAATAAATGCTTCATTAATCTGTTTGGCAAGTTTCTCATTGACCCGTTCCCCAGGAAATACCTTGACAATTTCACTTCCTTGAACGATAAACTTGCCCGGACACTGTTCAAGACGCAGGAGGAGGTCTTCTGATTTGGCAATTTTCATTAATTGCTCATTATCAATGGCTTGAAGGTAACCGTTGCCAGTTGCCAGAATGGGAAAAGCTTCCTCGTCGAAACCCACTGGAATTTCCTCAACCCAGCGCTGTTTTGGCTCTAGTAATCTCTGCCCTATCGTGCGTGGAAAAATGCGATCGATGGCATGATCCAAGTCTTTAGCAACCTCCCCGATGACGTGCCATACCTGAATCGAGGTTGAGGCGTGATGGATAAAGTAGATCAACACACCGATACTTGCGATCGCCAGCACGATGCCCACCGTCACTGAGAGTTGCGGCACAAACACGTTGTAATCATCTCCACGGACGGTACGCAGTACGAGCAGACAGTAGATAAACGTGGCGATGAACGTGCCAAGCACCACCTGATTGCCCGTGTCCTGCATAAAGTTCCGCAGCAGGCGCGGACCAAACTGTGAGGACGCTAACTGAAGCGCCACGATGACAATCGAGAACGCAGTACCGGCGACAGTAATCATCGAACCGGCAATGGTTGAAAGTACTGTACGCGCACCATCCGGTCCACCTGCATAGACCCAACCCAAGTTCTCAATGGGGCCAGACTTGCCGGACTGGTCAAGCGTCACCGTCACGAAGGCTAGCCCCATTGCTACACCCGCCATGAGGGCGGGTACAAACCAGTAGCTAGAGCGGAGCGAGTCCCAAAGTGTACTCAGCTTGGTGTTGTTCATCAGCCATTGTTCGCCGCTTGATTGCGCTCATCATTGCTGTCTCTATCGCTGCCGTTTCCGTTTCGTTGCGATCGCATTTCAGCCAATCTCCTGAGCGAACCGCCGATACTGCGGGGTTTTGGCACTTGTTTGTTTCCGGCAGGCCATCCTTCTCGCTGCCGAGAGCGATCGCCATCTGTCTCCTCGGTTTGGTCGTGAAACAGGATTTGTTGGGTCGGAAAGGGTAGGTCGATGCCGTTGGCAGTCAGCGTTTTCTTGATTGCAGAAAGGACGCGATCGCGAGAGTCGAGAGACTCAGCCCGACGCGGTGGATTAATCCACCAACGGGCGCGGATGTTCACGGTACTCTCCGCGAGTTCCATCACAAGGGCTTCAGGCGGGGGATCTTGCAATACGTGGTCTACACTGGCGATCGCTTCTAAAATCAACTGCTTGGCGCGATCGATATCGTCGCCGTAGCCGATACCAATGTCATACTCCAGCCTGCGGTTTTCAAACGCCGTGTTAACCGTTACCGAATTTGTGAACAGCTCAGAGTTTGGAATAACAACACGACGACCATCGTATGTCCTAATGGTTGTAGCGCGTGTCTGGATTTCTTCGACCGTCCCCTCAAAGCTTTTGAAAACAATTTGGTCATTAATTTGGAACGGCTCAGTGACGAGAATTAAGATACCAGCTAGGAAGTTTTGCAGGATGTCGCGAAACGCAAAGCCAATCGCTACACCACCAATACCTAGCAATTCAACTAGATCCCCTGGCCTGAATGTCGGAAGAACAATCGTTAACGCAATAAACAGACCGAGTAAAATAATTACTCCCTGCGACAAGCGTCCGAGTACCAACCCCAGATTCCGAGCCTGCCGATGCCTTCGAGTAAGGCGTCTAACCAAGAATTTGATGGCTCTGGCTATCAACCAAAACAGAGCGAAGACGATTAAACCCAATACAATATTGGGCAGCATGAGGACGAAACCATCGATCATGTTGTCAATTTTTCCCCAAGCTGTTGTTACTGTCTCTTGGGTATTCGTCACTCCTTCGGTTACTGCCTCTTGGGCATCCATGACTCCTTGAGCTACTGTCTCTTCAGGATTCATTAACTCCTCCAGCTCTTGAAACGCTGTTGATTGTATGCAAAAGTAAGAAGTTTAGAATCTACCTGAGGTCAGTAACATCCTCCTATCACGATTTTTGTAGGAGCAAAGCATTCTTGCGTTAAATCTGGATGAAGTGTAGAAGTCTTATCCAAGAATGCTAGGCTAACGCCTCGCGAGAGCTAACGCCCACTCTTTACCCCACACGGTTTCTTAGAAGAGAGATTAAGCTACCCTTGCTTTAATTTACATTTAGGAAGCAGCCAAGACGCTTGTAATAGTTAGGTTGACTCATTTTGAATTTTGAAGTTTGAAGGCTTAACTAATGGCAGATAACCACGGACACCACAACCATAGTCATTCTCCGCCTAACTACAACCGTGCCTTTGTCATCGGCACTACCCTCAACGCGGGATTTGTAATCGTTGAGGCAGTGTTCGGTTTTCTAACCAACTCCCTCGCCTTAATTGCTGATGCAGGCCACAATTTCAGCGATGTGCTGGGGTTACTCCTAGCGTGGGGAGCGTCTTGGCTTGTTCGCCGCCGTCCAACACCCCGTTATACTTATGGGCTACGGCGTTCCTCAATTTATGCGGCTCTGCTCAACGCTAGCTTCTTGCTTGTGGCGATGGGCGCGATCGCATGGGAAGCAATTCAACGCTTTTTTGACCCTTCCCCAATCAGTGGGAGTACTGTGATTGGTGTTGCGTTTGTCGGCATCGTCATTAATAGTATTACAGCATTGATGTTCATGTCCGGTCGAGAGGGAGATTTGAACATCAAAGGCGCATTTCTACACATGGCGGCGGATGCCCTGGTATCTCTTGGCGTAGTACTCACTGGCATCGCCATTCTGACAACGGGTTGGCTGTGGTTCGATCCAGTTGTCAGCTTAATCATCGTTGTGGTGATTGTGGCTGGTACATGGAACTTGCTACGCGCCTCCGTTAATTTGGCACTTGACGCTGTGCCAGAAGGAATTGAGCCGTCTGCCGTCCGAACTTACCTAGAAGAACTTCCGGGTGTAATTGAAGTCCATGATTTACACATTTGGGCGATGAGTACTACCGAGACAGCTCTAACAGCTCACTTGGTTATGGTTACAGGAAACCCAGGCGATGCGTTCCTTTCCAGAATCAGCATGGAACTGCACAATCAATTTGGCATTAAACACACCACGATTCAGGTAGAAATGGGTAACTTTCTACAAGGTTGCGATCAAAAATCTTGCTGTAATTGAGCCTTCTACCCACTACACGAAGAGCGACAACGGGCAGAGCAAACTGAAGCACTGTTGGAGCAGGAACGACAGAGAACAGAAGCCTTAGTACCCCTCCCTTGGAAGTCACGCCTTCAAAATTAAATCAGTGAACAGTGAACAGTGAACAGTAACCAGTTATCAGGTTTCACACGGGGATGCGAGACCCTTAAGTGTTACCTACCATCTTTGATGGGAGCTTCAGACTCAGGGATTAACTGATAACTGATAACTGATAACTGAAAAGTCAAAACCCTCCGGGCGCGTCTCCATGGGGAGGGACGCAGGTTACCAAACCCGACGCGGTCAAAAGACTTATATTGCAAGCGTTCCAGTGGTTTTGAATAGTAGCTTTATTTCCGCCTTGATGTACTAAAAGCTAAACTGCGAGAACTAGGCATCGATCCAGAGCAATTGTGACAGAAATTAATTTACAAGTTGAAGAAAAGGGAGAGCGCATTGATCGCTATCTTTCCCAACACCTCCCTAACCTCTCCCGTTCCCGCATCCAACAACTAATCGAGCAAGGCAACGTACAGGTTAACGGTAATGTCTGCACGTCCAAAAAAGCAACTGTGCAAATGGGCGATCGCATTTCCCTAACGATTCCCGATGCCCAACCCCTGGATTTGCAACCTGAAGAAATCCCCCTTGAGATACTTTACGAAGATGATCACTTGATCATTATTAATAAATCCGCAGGCTTAGTCGTCCATCCGGCAGCCGGACATGAAAGCGGCACTCTCGTTAACGCCCTCCTCGCCCACTGTTCCAATCTTGCAGGAATTGGTGGCGTGCAACGTCCGGGCATTGTTCACCGCTTGGATAAAGATACGACGGGAGCAATTGCGATCGCCAAAACCGACCAAGCCCACCAACACCTGCAAGCCCAACTCAAAGCCAAAACTGCCCGACGACAATACCTCGGCGTCGTCTACGGTTCCCCCTCAGCAGACAGTGGCACGATTGACCAACCCATCGGACGCCATCCCGTAGACCGTAAGAAAATGGCGATCGTGCCAGTAGAAAAAGGGGGACGTCCAGCCGTCACCCACTGGCAAGTCAAAGAACGCCTGGGCAACTACACCCTCATCCACTTCCAACTCGAAACAGGTCGCACCCACCAAATTCGCGTCCACAGTGCCTATATGGGGCATCCCATCGTCGGTGACCCGGTATACAGTTCGGGGCGTTCCGTGGGTGTTAATCTACAGGGGCAAGCGCTGCATGCTTGGAAACTCTCACTACAACATCCCCTCTCCGGGGAGTGGATTCAAGTCACTGCTCCTCTGCCAAAAACCTTTACTACCCTCCTAGATGTTCTGCGGCGAAGGGCTGCTGCTCCTAGCTAAACCCCTCAAAACTTACAAACATTAAGCATAGTTTTAAGAAATATTAATAAAATCCCCCCTCTACCCATAAACTCTTAACCAAGGGTACAAGTTACTCCTTGAACTGGATTGACCCTGATTTTTCCTACGTTTAAATCTAAATTCTTTAATAAAAGTATATTAACTTTAGTAACCAAAAACTGAGGATTGTAAAAGTCAGGTTGGGTCAAAGCTTTGCATAGCAAGCGTTAAGAAAAATTGCCACTAATTGTAAACCTCCTTAAAACTTTTTAACAAATATCACTAAAATCGCGTTGTATAAAAGAAACCGAAAGGCATACATGGTGAAGAAAAACAAAGCAGAGCCATCCTTTCTCAGATTTACTCAATTCTCATAATTGGGCGAGATTGTCTCATAATCCATCTTTGTTGATGTTGAATTGTTGCTTATCCGGTCTGGCGGCAATCCTTCAACTGGTCTGGAAGTGGCTTAAGGCTTCTGTCTTAACCCACAACTGTTGTTTGCCTTTTCCAAGTTGATACCCCAGCTTG
>JAIUYC010000089.1 GCA_020216575.1 Coleofasciculus sp. S288
AATTTAACCCTACAGGCGATGCGGGAAACATTAATGTGACCACAGGACGGTTGATTGTCAGAGATGAGGCAACGGTTAATGTTGAGAGTACTGGAGTGGGAGATGCCGGCATCATAAGGGTTGTAGCAGATGCGATCGCACTTGACAACCGAGGCAGCATTGATGCTTCTACTGGCTCTGGTGCAGGGGGAAATATCAACCTACAGGCACAAGATATTCTGTTGCGTCGTCGCAGTCGAATCGCAACTAACGCGGGTAACTCTACTGGCGGCAATATCATGATCGACATCGACACCTTAGTGGCAGTGCCTGTGGAAGATAGCGACATCACAGCTAATGCTCAACAAGGCGTTGGAGGTCGAGTCAGCATCACTGCTCAAGGTATCTTTGGCACTCAGTTCCGGGAGAGAGTGACTCCAGAGAGTGACATCACCGCGACCTCTGAACTCGGTCCTCAGTTCAGTGGGATTGTGGAGATTGACATCCGGGGAATTGACCCCGCTCGAGGATTAGTTGAGTTGCCAGACGCTATCATTGACCCGAGCGATCGCATTGCCACAGGTTGCCCAGCCGATGAAGGAAACTCCTTTGCCGTAACTGGACGCGGTGGTTTACCGGAAGATCCAACGGCAACCCTCAGAGGACGGACACTTTGGCAGGATGTGCGGAATTTGTCCGAGTTCGGGGGTCAGTCCCGAATGGCAAGCACAATGGGCAATGAACAACTGACGAATAATAACCAACCCATTATCGAGGCTCAAGGGTGGGCGATCGATGCCAATGGTCAAGTGGTGTTAGTCGCCGATGCGTCTCAAGTGACTTCCCACAGTGCTTGGCAGAAACCCACTCAATGCTATCAGTCCAACTCACTTTAATTGGGGCGCAAATATAGCGCTTCTCAGTTGCATAGATTACACGCTAAGGACACGATAATATCGTGTCCCTACAAAAATACAAACACCTGTATTACACCCAAATGAGAACCGCTATATTCAGAAAGCACCAAGCCCTCAGAATGGAATTCTGGGGCTATACAAACGAAGTCCGCCTGCGCGGACTAACTAAAATAGGACTTACGCACAGGCACCACATCTGGTAGGACACGGCATTGCCGTGTCCCTACGAATGGCGGTTTAGAGGTAAATTTGCGTAAGTCCTGTAAAAATCAAGGGTTTTGTTTGTGTGTTCGCTGTCGCTGAATGGTTTCAACTGCCAGGTGCAAGATATCAAAAACTTTCTCCTCCTGACCCCTGACCCCTGACCCCTGACCCCTGATTACGGCTTCGATGGTAATGTTACCGTAACCGTTGTTCCCACACCTACCTCACTCTCTAGCAGAATCTGTCCCTTGTGCAGATCCACGCACCGTTTGACAATAGAAAGTCCCAGCCCCGTTCCTTGAATTTGACCGACGTTACTGCCGCGATGAAAGGTTTCAAACAGACGTTTTTGGTCATTGAGAGGAATGCCCATCCCTTGGTCTTGGATTTGGAACATAGCCGTGCCATCTTTACAATTCAGGTCAAATCGAATGCTGCTTCCTTCGCGAGAATATTTGATGGCATTGGAGAGAAGATTGGTCAGGATATGCCGCAACAGGATGGCATCCATAACAACTTGAGGGCAGTCACTTTGACAGGTAAAAATAAGCTTGCGGTTATCGGCACTAAGTTGCAAAGTTTCTGTCAGTTCGCCGCACAACTCTTCTAAATTTAAGGGATTGGGTTCGTACTTCAGCCCACCTGCCTCAGTTCGAGCTAAGAGCAACACTTCATCTAAGAGCTGGAGCATATCGGAAATTGACCCTTGCATTAGTTCCAAGTACTGATTTCTTCGCTCTTGGGTTAGTTGAGGGTTGTCACTTTTAAGTTTCTCGGCACAGAGTCGAATTGTAGTCATGGGGGTGCGAAATTCATGGGAAACCATGGAGACAAACTTTGACTTAAGCTGGTTGAGTTCCCGTTCCTTTTCCAGCGCCATCAACGTGCGTCGCTCACTTTCCTGAAGTTGCTTTAAGATTCGTCCCCGTTCAATCGCGTAACGAATCGCCCTCACCAGCATTTCCTTGGTGATTTCCCCCTTAACCAGGTAATCCTGCGCTCCTAAAGCGACTGCCTGTAGAGCAAGTTCTTGGTCAGCTGTCCCGGTTAGCACAACAATCGGCAATTCTTGAGCGGCAGTTTGAATCTGAGTGACGGTATTTAATCCTTTGGAGTCCGGAAGAGAGAGGTCTAACAAGACAACACTAAAGTTAGGGTCGCGCAGATATTCCAGAGCAATACTAAGACGCTTTGCCTGGACAATTTGCCACTGCTGCTCGTCTGCTTGTTCTAACATCTCTACTAGTAGATAAGCATCAGCTTTGTTATCTTCAACTAGAAGAAGAGGCGTAGGTGTAACCATCAACAGTTGCTCACTCCACTTTAGGTGGGAATGTTACAGAAGCCAACCAAAAATTCTCTATTGACTTCACTACAGCAATGAACTGCTCCAAGTCAATCGGTTTAACCAGGTAGCTATTAGCTTGCAGGGCGTAAATCCTCAGAACGTCTTCTTCGTCTGTGGAGGTCGTGAGAACTATAACCGGAATCGTTTTTAAGTCATCATCTCCCTTAATTTGAGCTAGCACATCTCTCCCATTTTTCTTAGGCAAGTTTAAATCTAACAGTATCAGGTCTGGGCGGGGTGCATCAGTATAGTCTCCCTGTTTGTAAAGAAAGTCAATAGCCGCGACCCCGTCTCTCACCCAATGTAGTTTATTGACTGTGGTACTTTCGCTCAAGCTCTCAATTGTCAAAAGGGCATCACTTCTAGAATCTTCTATCAACAGGATGTCAATGGCTTTAGAGGGGTTATAAGTACTCATTTAGGTTCTCCATTGAGGATTGGGATTTCAAAGCAAAACAGCGCTCCTTTTCCCAATTGCGACTCAACCCAAATGTGTCCCCCGTGACGCTCAATAATTCGTTGGCAAATTGCCAAACCCAGCCCTGTCCCGGAATATTCATCACTCGTGTGAAGACGCTGGAAGATACCGAAGATTTGCTCGGCATACTCTGGACTGATGCCAATTCCGTTATCGCGAATCTTAAAGAGCCACCCAGAGCTTTGATTTTCTGCTGATATATCGACTTGAGGTGATGCCTCGCCTCGGTACTTGATAGCATTACTAATGAGATTTTGAAATAGGAGGGTAATTTGGGATGTGTCAGCAAATACGGTGGGTAGGGAGTTAACTGTAATTTTTGCCTGGTTCTCGGCGATGCTAAGCTGCAAATCTTTGACGACTTTGTTGACTACAACGTTACAGTCGGTTGGTTGTAACTTCAACTGATGCCGTCCTATCCTGGAGTATGCCAGCAAATCTTTAATCAGTTGCTGCATCCGGGTTGCCCCATCTACGGCAAAACTAATGTAAATATCGGCTTTTTCATCCAACTTTCCTTGGTAGCGCTTTGCCAGCATTTGGGTATAACTGGCAACTGCCCGTAGGGGTTCTTGCAAATCGTGAGAAGCAATATAGGCAAACTGCTCTAAGTCCTGGTTGGAGCGTTTTAATTCATCTGTCAGTTGTTCGAGTTGTTCGTTGGCCTCGGTGAGTTCTGCCGTTCGTTCTCTCACTCGAATTTCCAACTCATCTCGCGCTCTCATGAGAGCATCCTCTGCTCGCTTACGCACCAATTCAACACCAGCTCTGGCAGCGAAAATCTGCAAAATTGAAATATCATGAGGCTTGTGATTCATTGGCTTATCATCCATCACGGCCAGGTGTCCTAAGATATTTCCTGATGAGTCATAAAGCGGAACGCCCAAATAACTCTCTGCTTTTAGATTGACCAAGTCGTTGTCATCAGGAAAGAGCGACTGTAGATGCTCCCAATAGCAGCACACTTCTCCTCCGATAACATGTTGGCAGGGTGTACCAGTTAGCAGGTAAGCAAAGTTTTTACGGAAGTTTTCTCCTTTCCAAAAAGCAAGGGTATGTACCTGAGTATTTGTTGAATCGGTGCATTCAGTGATAAAGGCGTACTTTACCTGAAGCGCATCAGCAAGATGGCGAACTAGCGAACGAAAGAAATCGCTTCCGGTGACAGCGGCTGTTCCTTCGGTAATGGCACGTAGAGTTTCCTCTGCCCGCTGACGCTGAGCCATTTCTTGCTTCATCTCGTCATAGAGTCTGGCATTTTCTAGCGCGATCGCTGCTTGAGAGGTTAGAATTTGCACAACCTTAATGCGATCGGGTGTAAAAGCGTCGGTGATCAGATTATTCTCAAGATATAAAATGCCAATCAGCTTACCCTGATGCAAGCTTGGCACACACAGGATTGATTTTGGTTTGTTGTTAGCAACGTAAACATCGTTGGTGAATCGGCTGTCGTTCTCAGCATCCGCTATAACCAGGTTTTCGCGGGTTCTTTTCACGTAATTCACAATCGCAAGTGAGAACCTCTGGTTTAACTCGGCATGGCTCGATGGGAAAACTTTTACTTCGAGTTCATCGACTGCTCCTTCCGCTTGAATAAATGTGTTGCCGTTCTTTTCCTCGATAAGAAGTCCTCTTTGTGCGCCAGCATTTTCCATCAGAATCTTGATAAACTTTACCAGTAACTTATCCAGCACAATCTCACTAGAAAGGGCTTGCGAAGCTTTTATGACTGTGGCTAAGTCCAGTACTTCTGTTCCCGCGCTTCCCGTTGTGATTGGAGAAGTGGATAGTATCGTGTTTTTAGTTTTGGTTGTTTCAGAGATTCGTTCAAGCAACTGAGGATACCGCGTCTGTAAATCCTTAACTTTAGCCGTTGCTCCCCATCTCAGATAGCAGTAACAAGCATCTAGTATATAAACTTCAGCAATTTTCGTTTTGCCTTGTGCTAGATAAAACTTTGCCACTAGTTCGTGAGCTAGTGCTTCTTCATTGATGTATTCATTTTCTTTCGCTAGAGCAATGGCTTTGTCGTAATAATCTCTTGCTTGATTCACTTGACTGATAACTCGGTGTCGCTCTGCCTCCACGAGATAAAATTTGTGTAAATAATTCATTGGGGCATGATGCGCCCAACGCTTCATTTTTTTCTGGTTGGCTGCTACCTTTATTAATATTCGTTTTTGTTCTTGTTTTGGAACATCAGAAAATACCGCAAGGTTGGCAAGTGAGTCATAAAAATAGAAGACAGGAACAACGAGTAAACCGATGGCACCCTCTAATAAGAGTTGTTCAGCGATCGCCGCAATTTCAATCGCTTTTGAATAATCTTGAAATAGATAACATAGAATTAATTTATTGAAATAGAGATTATAGATTGTATATCTATCATTAATAGCTAGATGAAGAGGAAAAATTTTCTCTTCGTTGTAACTTTCACCACTTAAACAGCATGGATTTTCAGACTGTCCCATGAGGTTTAAAACAGCCTGTCGATACATTTGAATTAAATAAAGGGGTTGTTCTTGCTTGAAATGTGCGATCGCATCCCTGTAAGCTGCCATCTCCTGCTCAAGCTGTACGAGTTCCTTGCCGAGGAGATAGGAATGGTAGGAGTGCAAGAAAATTGAAAAAACACCATATTCTAAATCACCAGTTTCTAATCCACATTGATAAGCTTCCAGCAAAGGGTTTAAAGTTTTTCTAATATGCTCCTTCCAATGCCTGACATACATCTCAACGAGAAGGAATGTCTTAGATTTGAATTCTTTAGCATTCAATCGTGGTAACAAATTTAAAGCGAGTTGAGCAAATCGATAGCCAGAATCAATGTCTCCCTCCACTCCACAAAGAACCATCGCATAATCAGCATACCCAAAGGGAGAACCAGGAGCATTCCCATAGTTGAGCGAGAGTTGAATCTTTTGAAACACCATCATCTGCCACAACTGAGGTGCAACAAAATAAGTGGCAGTGCATACACTCGCTATAATACGCATCGCTGCCAACTTATAAGCATTGGTCATTTCGGGTAGATTAATTAACTCCGAAGGCTCTTTTCCTACCAACGCTAACTTTGTCCTCAGTCGTCCAATTAAAATATCTCTTTGACTCGGATTTTGGGGAAGCTTCACTCCCAATTGCTTCAAAGCTTCTAGAGCTATTTTTATCGCTTCTAACAGTTTGTTCTGTACTGTAAAAGCTTGGATCTTGACTTCATATGCCTTGAGCTTATCCAGCGTTGTTTTAGCTTCTTGCAACACTACCGAAGCCAAGTTTTCCATTTGCTCAAAGTCCCCGTTGAGATAAGCTACCTCTGCTGACGAGCCATACAATGCTAGTGTCAATTCATAGGTTTGTAACCAACTTTCTTTTCCCAAAAGCTCCCTGCCAACATTCAGGTACTTTAAGGCGGGTTCGTAAGCGACTGATGACTTCGCTTTCTTACCAGCAATGAGATTGAGTTGAGCCAATTCATCTTTCTTTTCTTGTTCAGTAATTAATTCAATCCCGATATTGAGCTGATTAACAATATCAAATACCTTGTCTTCCAATAACTCTGGAGGAGTGGATTCCAGAAGCAATTCACCAATTTTTAAGTGAACCTGCTTTTTGTTTACTTCTGAAATTAATGAGTAAGCAGACTGTTGGATGCGATCGTGCAGGAATTTGTAGGAAACCGTTGCTTCATCAGAACCTTCTTGACCATAATTTTGAAGATATTTATATTGATCTCCAAGGGGCAAAATAAAACCTTCCTGCACGGCTTCCCAGAGAGCAGCAGTAGTTTCAGATTGAGTTTTTTTACTGACAATCGACAAGGTGTTAGAATCAAATTGATTTCCAATACAGGCAGCAAACTTTAAGAGATGCTGGCTTAATTCTGAGAGCTTCTGAATCTTACCTACCATCAATTCGACTACATTATCAGTAATCTGTATCGCCTGAATTTGCGCTAAGTTCCACTGCCACCCTCCTTGCACTCCCCCCGTTGAGTTTCCTCCCTCGCCCCCCTTAACAAAGGGGGAGTCAGATGTTGCTTGCGCTTTTTGTTGTCCGGGGGTTGGGAGGGAGAAATCGAAATTAATCAGCTTATTCTCGTAGAGAAATTTCAAAAGCTCCTTGATAAAAAAGGAATTACCTCTAGTTTTGGAATTTATCAGTTCTGCTAGCGGCAATGTTGTTTCAATAGTCGAGTTAAGCGTATCTGCAATTAACTGATTAACATTAGCAAAATCCAAAGATGAAAGAGAGATATGATTGATGATTGCATCTGTACTATTCAGCTCCTCCAATGCCAACATTAATGGATGAGCTGAATTGACTTCATTACTGCGGTAAGCTCCAATCAACAGCAAGTTCTGACTATCAGGCGCAATCATTAGCATTTGGATTAGCTTTAGAGAAGCACTATCTATCCATTGCAAATCGTCCAGAAAAATTACTAAAGGATGATCGGGTTGAGTAAATACATTAATAAAATTTTTAAAAACTAGATTAAAGCGATTTTGCGATTCTACTGGAGGCAGTTCTAACACAGCAGTCTGTTCTCCTACAATCAGTTTTACCTCAGGAATCACATCAATAATAATTTGACCGTTAATTCCCAAAGCTGCGTCTAGCTTTTCTCGCCAAACCGCTATTTGTGCTTCACTCTCAGTTAATAACTGCCGGATTAATTCCTGAAAAGCATGAATGAAGGGACGATAGGGAATATTTCGCTGAAGCTGGTCAAATTTTCCAGAGATAAAATATCCCTGCTTTTGAGTAATGGGTTTGTAAATTTCCTGAACCAATGCTGTCTTGCCGATGCCAGAATACCCTGACACTAGCACCATCTCTATTTTGGATTTTGGGTCGCACCTTTGGTGCGTTTCCAGCGCAACTTGGATTTTGGATTCCTCAATCTCCGCGTCCCCCCGTCCCCGTGTCCCCGTGTCTCTTCCCCCTGCAACTCGTTCAAATGCTGCAAGTAGAGTTTCAATTTCTCGCTCTCTACCATACAGTTTTTGAGAAATTTCAAACTTATCAGAAATATCTTTAAAACCTAGAGGAAATTCTGAAATTTCATCGACTTCTTGTAACTGCTTCATACAGAATTGTAAATCCGCTTTAATTCCCCAGGCACTTTGGTATCGCTCCTCAGCCGTTTTTGCTAATAGTTTCATAAGAATATTTGACAAAGCCTTGGGAATCCCTGAATCGACTTTATTAGGTGATATAGGCTGTTTAGCAATATGGCAATGAACTAACTCCAATGCATCTGTAGCCTCAAAAGGTAACTTTCCGGTGAGCAATTCGTAAAAGGTTACTCCCAGAGAGTATAAGTCGGTGCGGTAGTCTATCGCTCGGTTCATTCTGCCGGTTTGCTCCGGTGACATATAGGCGAGAGTGCCTTCTAAGACATTGGGATTGCGAAGGATGGGCTTTTCCCGTGATAGAACGGTGGAAATGCCAAAGTCGATTATTTTGACTTGCCCTGTGGTTGGGTTAAAAACTATGTTGGATGGGTTAATATCCTTATGAATAATATTTGAAGCGTGAATCTCACCCAAAATTTCAGTGATCCGAATGGCAAGAATGAGAAATTCTTCTAGGTAAAATTCCCTATTCTTAAGCAATCGATTTAAGGATTCACCGCCAAAATCCTCCAAAACCATGACTAAGCTGTACTGATACTTCTCTAAGCCATAGGTTTCGATGACGCCTTCTAGATTTAAGTTACGGGTGATGTCATATTCCAGTTTAAAGCGAGCGATCGCATCCGGTGTCGGGTACTCTTGCTTGAGAACTTTGAGGATAACAGGGATTTGATCTGAATCGCGAATTCCCCGATAAACCAGCGATTTGGCGCTTTCATAGAGTTTTTCAACGATTTGATAGCCTGGAATTGCAACCATATGGCGTTGAAACCGCAATAGAACTAGGTTTGTATTCGAGTGGAATCGCTCCTGTTTGACACAGTTGTTGGGGAGATTCTACTCAGTAAAATCTTGGCTTGTATCAAATCTAACAGGAATCACAGATGGCTTGGCGAATCAAAAATTAGATTTTCCTGAGAAATTCCTAAGATATCTCTAGCTAACTTATCAGATTTATTGCCTTAACTCTTTAGAAACCCCTCATATTTAATTCGGCACTGCAAGTAATAATCAGCTTAAATCTCAAAGGCATTGGCCTAGTACTTGAAGGAAACCAAGCGAACCGGAAAAATTATCACTATTCAAAAACGGTTAGCTTTGATAAAAACATGGCC
>JAIUYC010000090.1 GCA_020216575.1 Coleofasciculus sp. S288
ATTGAAACCGAGAGCTGCATCTACATAGGGCTGTAGATATTGTTTAAATTCCACTTAATCCCTATCAGGGATTGAAACGACTGGGGACTTGCCTATTTCCTGTGCTACCTGCGTTTAAATTCCACTTAATCCCTATCAGGGATTGAAACACTCGTTCGTTCGTTGTCAGTTGCAAGTGTGTTGCTTCTACAGTAGGTTTAAATTCCACTTAATCCCTATCAGGGATTGAAACCTTTTTCAATAAAGCTGCCAATTTCAAAAGATTGGGTTTAAATTCCACTTAATCCCTATCAGGGATTGAAACCAGAAAGAATTTCTAATGAACGGCTATCTATTTGTTTAAATTCCACTTAATCCCTATCAGGGATTGAAACTCTTGAATCGAAAGTACTTCACTAGCGGCTGAATCGTTTAAATTCCACTTAATCCCTATCAGGGATTGAAACATAGCGAACTTTTACCACCACGTCTTGAACTTTCGTTTAAATTCCACTTAATCCCTATCAGGGATTGAAACTTCAGTAATAAAATTGTCTATCCCATTAGAGGTAGTTTAAATTCCACTTAATCCCTATCAGGGATTGAAACTATTTGCTAATGTTCTTTCCCTCCCTTTCCTTTTAAGTTTAAATTCCACTTAATCCCTATCAGGGATTGAAACTTTAATTGGTCTTAAGTAAAGGGGTTCAATATGTCTAGTTTAAATTCCACTTAATCCCTATCAGGGATTGAAACTATAATCCATTTAATCCTGGCAAAGGACGATACAGTTTAAATTCCACTTAATCCCTATCAGGGATTGAAACAATGTCGATAGTTTCCGGATTATCTTTCAATCTTCCTGTTTAAATTCCACTTAATCCCTATCAGGGATTGAAACAACGTCCCGGTTCCAGTCCCCAGCGCGGGGGGAGTTTAAATTCCACTTAATCCCTATCAGGGATTGAAACATTTTTGTAACAATTCTGGCAGGTTAAGATAGAACGTTTAAATTCCACTTAATCCCTATCAGGGATTGAAACAGGGCAGGTGATCGCCAAGGGTAAGCGCTGCATCGTTTAAATTCCACTTAATCCCTATCAGGGATTGAAACGGTGTGAAAACCTCCCTACTTAAGGAAGCCCTAGAGGGTTTAAATTCCACTTAATCCCTATCAAGGATTGAAACATTTTCCTAGAATTTCCTCAATAAAGTAACCAAAAAAAATAAAATTTTAATTACCTTGAATTCTTGCAATTGAAGCTCCTGTTGGCAAATTCATGTAGGGGCGGGTTTGACCAGGGAATTATTCATCCCACAGACAATCGATATAAACCCGCCCTCAAGGCCAGGGCGGGTTTAGTCTATTTATCGGTTGAGTGCAACCTTAAAAGGAAAACCCGCCCCTACATCCAATGCCAATCAATTAACCAACAGGATCATTGATTTTTCGGCTCCCCTTCTCCCCCAGTAGGAGAGAGAATTAGCAGGTAAGCGGGAAAAAAGAACAGCCTTAGATGACGAAATGCAACACCTCATGCACAATTGCACTCAGAAACGAAATTTAGAGCATGGGGCATTCAGTGATGGGGCATCGAATAGCAGAGAATTACGGGAACAGACGCAGGTTCGTATCAGTTTCCTCATACCCAGTTGCGATCAAATGTAGTAATCGACGCGGAGAGGGGGAGAGAGGGAGATGCGGAGAGTGTTGTCGAGACATCCCCGTGTTCCTGTGTCCCCCTGTCTCGATGTCAGATGCCACAACTGAATGCAACTTCGTATCAGGAGTGTCAGTGTGGGTTAAGCTGATTACCGATTGGAATTGGTTCCGCAAGAGCCCAGAAAACGCGATCGCTATGGGTAAAGTGAGTCACTAAGATGGATGCTAACGAAGTGATCGAGCGTTATGCAGCCGGAGAAAGACACTTTCACTTGCCCAATCTAGAAGGAACAAACCTGAGTGGTGCCAAACTAGTACAGGCTGACTTGACTGAAGTCAACCTGTTTGAAGCCAAACTCATCAGTGCTGATCTGAGGGGTGCAAACCTAACCGGAGCCATCCTTAGTCGAGCTATCCTCAGTCGAGCCAACTTAAGTCAAGCCAACTTGAGCAGAGCCAATTTAAGTAGAGCCATTCTAAACGGCACCAATTTGAGCAGAGCCAACTTGAGCGGAGCCATCTTGAGTGAAACAATCTTGATTGGAGCGATGCTAAGCGGTGCTGACCTGTATCAAACTAACCTAAGCGATGCCATTCTCAGATATGCTGACCTGTATCATTGTTACCTCAGCGGTGCTTTCCTCAAGTATGCTGACCTGTATCATGCTTTCCTGAAAGATGCCAACCTATTCAGTGTCAACCTGTTCGGTGCTAATCTCAGAAAAGCTGACCTGAGGGGAGCTAATCTGATGTATGCCAATCTCAGAAGTGCAAACCTGAGTGGTGCTGACCTAAGAGGTGCAAACCTGAGCGGTGCTAACCTAAAGCGGGCCCTGATGTGTAAAACGACGATGCCTGACGGACAGGTATTCAATCGAGATTACCTCTAGAACACCCCCCAAGCTCAACTTTTAATAGCGATCGCGCTTTTGTGGCACAAGCAATCGCGATGACGCCAAGTGAACCGACACAGCGATCGCCAAATAACCCGAATTAAGCCCTAACCGCACCAGCGGCAAACTGAATTTTCAGATAATCGTCTTCCATCTTCGCACCAGAGGGTTGCAGCGCAGCTAAGGCTTGCGGCAGGACTAAGTTGCGCCGATGGTTGCCAATCCGAACATTCAGTTCATCACCCGTTTTGCTCAACTGAATATGGTCTTTCGGTACACCGGGCAGGTAAAGTTCCAGACTGTACTGATTTTGGTTCTGCACCACCCGAATCGTACTTTCCTTGTAGTACACCTGAGTGGGGTCTTCCGAAGCATACAGCGTTTCCTTCAACCGTTCCAAGGCGTCCAAGCCACACATCTCTTCCGAGTAGAGAGGGACTTCTTTAACGGGCAGTGGACGGAAATTCTCATGAATTTCCTCTCGGTACTGCTGCTGGTTTTCTTTCCAACGCTGAAAGAAGGGGTCAGTAACTTCACTGGGAATAATCCGATTGGCAATAACCAAGTCAGTCGCGACATTGTACAGGCTCAAGTAGGCATGAGCGCGTAATGACTCTTTAATCACCATTTTTTCAGGATTGGTGACCAGACGCACCGACGTTTGGGCGTTGTCCGTCAGTACCTTTTCTAGGGCTTCAATCTGTTGATAGAACTCGTAGGGAGCCTCCATAACCTCCTTATCCGGCAGAGAAAAACCTGCGATTGGCTTGAACAAGGGTTCCACTAGCGGTCTAAGAGCAACAGACATTTGTTGAAGAGGCTTGTAAAAACGGCGCATGTACCAACCACTGACTTCTGGTAAGCTTAAAAGCCGCAGCGCCGTACCCGTAGGGGCAGAGTCAATAATCAAAACGTCATACTCGTTTTCGTCGTAGTGACGCTTCATGCGCACGAGTCCGAAAATTTCATCCATCCCCGGCAGAATTGCCAATTCTTCTGCCTGAACGCCATCTAATCCTCGTGCTTGCAAAACTTGAGTAATATAACGCTTAACAGCCCCCCAGTTGTCTTCCAATTCCCTAAGGGCGTCCAGTTCAGCGCCCCAGAGGTTGGAACGAACTAAGCGGGGATCGTGATTGAGTTCAAGGTCGAAACTATCTGCCAAGGAGTGAGCTGGATCGGTACTGAGAACAAGGGTTTTGTACCCCAACTCGGCACACCGCAAGCCAGTCGCAGCTGCCACAGAGGTTTTCCCTACTCCCCCTTTGCCGGTCATTAAAATTACGCGCATGAATCGTCAAGCTCACCTGAGAAAACTTTATATTCATTTAATTTAGCGATTTTTCTCAGGGAACAGGTGTTGTTTGAGGACATCGAGGCGCGAACAGTCCCAATAATCAATATGGGACACAATCAACCCGTCTGCGTTCAGCTTTAACTCGCTCCAGCCAGGGATGGCAATTCGAGGTTTCCAGGGGAGTGGCGTTGTCCAGCTAAGCGTCCATCGGGTTTCAATGGTGTCACCGGACTGAGAAATGTTGTGGAGTTCGAGTTTGGGGGTACCAAACCAGTGATTGATAAAACCAATCATCTGCTTGTAGCGATCAACCCCTCGGAACTCGTTGAGGGGGTCTTTAAAATAGACATCTTTGGCATAGATGCTGTAGGTTTGGTTCGCAGGAAATCTCTGATAGTCCTCTTTGAGAATTGAGATGATATCCATCGAGTTGGATCGGTTTCTATTACCGTGCCTGTGCCATGAGATTAGTTAGTAGTTGTTAAGGTTCTGGCACCTTGAACGATAGGTTCGTCGGAAATGCTGTCTAGCCCGACGGAAGCAAGTAGTTTATTCCAGGCTTCTACTAGGTTATTGTCGTTGGGGCGATCGCGTTGTAACTTGGCTAGAGCCGTCAACGTCTCATACCAAAGTTTCTTGTCAGCATACAGCACAACCTGCTCTTCAGGACTTACCTGCTGAATGCGCAGGGCGAGATTTGGGTCGGCTTGAACTCGCTTGATACCGCCCTCTGCAACGATATCGGCTGAACTGTCCAAGGGATCGCACTTTAACGCTAACTCCCAGTGATACACCTGACCGATTTGTAATGGGGGAAGTTTAGCAGAGGCAGGAAGTGTTAAGCTCATTAGACCTGAAGGAGTGAAACCTTCCGGGGACTTCTGCAAGTCATACCGAACTTTATAAACCTCTTGTTTGCTTGCATCTCTGAGGACAAACTCTACTATCGGTGCAGCTGTCTTAGGCATATACCAAAAAACAGTAGGATACTCAGCCGCTGTTTCTCCTATCCCAACTTCCCCTTCCGCTCTGGGAGTTGGAACTAAAGCGATAAGTGACTCATTCCCCCTAATGCAACTAGCAAACTCGTCGATACCCTGGCGCGTTCCACCGCCTTCTCTATTTCTAGGAACTCCTGTCCCAGCAGGCGGACGAAAGGCATTTTCCAATCGACTGCCCAATGATGAGGGTTTCGACTGGGCTTGCACTTGGGTCGGGGCATTGACGGCAAGCCCCAAAGTCAAAGCCACAGCGAGTATTGTGAAGCGTGATGAGCGTATGAACCGAGCCATAGTTAATGTATTTATTCGGTAGAGCAGAATCTACCTATATAGATGACAGAGCAGAAGTCGATGTTCCAATACTATTGATAGCCAATCTATGATAATCAGGTTCTAGGATGAGCATCTGTCTGAATTCCTATATTTAATTTTCTAAGGTATTGGGGGTACAGACACCCTTTGTTTCCACTCTTCTATAAATCTTCATCTTGAGCGAGCATGATTCCTGATTCAGCTTCCTCGGTTGACCCGAAACAAAATCCCTGGTTCCGTACCATTAGACCGATTGGTGCCGCTGCCTTGCAGGGCATCGCTTTTCGGGACGATACAATTATCGCGATTGATGCCACGACTGGCTATCTACTGCAAATTGATCCCCTTAGTGATAACACAGCAATTCTGAATTCGTCTCGCGAGTCAGATTTGGTTGGGGCAACAGGTCTGGCTCTTTCAGGAGATACCCTTTGGTTAACCTGGCAAGATAGTGTTTACTGTTGCCAACTCAATGGCGATTTCACGCTCGAACACTTTGTTACCTTGCCTTACACAGCTGACGGCGTCGCTGTTACAGCGTCTACTGTCTATGTTGCCTGCAAAAAAGCGGGCTATATTCTCGTTTATAACCGCACTACCGCACGCGAGATTACCCGATTTTATACTCCAGGCATTGGTGTTGAGAATATTACAGTACGGGATGAAGAACTTTGGGTATCGGACATTGAGGAGCAGACGGTTTACTGCCTCGATCGCGCAACCGGTGAAATTCAGTTCAGCCTTCTGACCCCCTTTGAACGCCCTACAGGCTTAGCGTTTCACACCGACCCTCAAACCGGTCGAGATATCCTTTACGTCGCGTATGCCAGCGAGGAGCCTTACATCCGGGATAATCCGAATGCCGACCCAAATCACGAATTGCAGTATCGCGATCGCACATTCATTCACCCCCTCCACTTTGCCTATTACCCCGACCGTCACTATGCCCTATCCAATGGCTATTTAATCGAAATGTCCTATGTCGAGGAGCTTTCTCCCCTTGACGAGGTCGAGTTAAACGAGGTTGAATGGCGCATCGCTCTCCCCTCGGAGACAGACCGACAAAAGGTTAGAAAAATTGAACCCGTAGGTCGTCCCTTTACCGAAGAAATTCAGGACGGTCAGCGAGTTGCCGTTTTCAAGTTTGACACCCTCCAACCTGGAGAACGCCATTTGTTTGGCTGGAAAGCCCTTTTGGAAGTCTGGAGCATTAAATACCGCCTGACACCCCGGGATGTAGAAAATATCCCGAAGCTGTCATCTGAGTTTGAGAGTCGTTATCTTGTAGATGATGACGAGTTAGCTATGGACACGGAGATCATCCGCCGCGCTGCCCGGGAAGCGATCGGTCGCGAAACGAATCTCCTCCGGCAAGTTTACAGCATTCGCAACTATGTCTATGACCAACTCTCCTACGGGATTAAACCGCATATCGACCCGCCAGACGTTGCCTTAGAGCGAGGTATTGGTTCCTGCGGCGAGTATCTGGGCGTTTTACTCGCTCTGGGACGGCTCAACGGGATTGCTTGCCGCACGGTTGGTCGCTACAAGTGTCCTCCCCATGCTGACAAACCGGGTATCCCCTTAGAACCAGACTTCAATCATGTTTGGATGGAATTTTACGTGCCAGGGTTCGGCTGGCTACCGATGGAATCAAATCCCGACGATACAGTTGAAGGCGGTCCCTACCCAACACGGTTTTTTATGGGTCTTTGCTGGTATCACATGGAGATGGGGAAAAGCATTCCCTTTGAAACCCTGATGAGTCAGGGCGAACCCGTGAACAAGGCAGAGATTTCCATTGGAGAGTTAGCGATTAATCATGTGAGGTTCACGATTGTGGAAGAATTGATTCCACTTGGAGGGGGGTAGTGGGTAGTAGGTAATGGTTAGTAGGGGAGAAAGGGATTATTCTGGCGTCGCATGCTCTTCTTAGTTCCCACTAACCACTACTACTAACGACTAACGTTACCTTGCCCTCAAGGGGCGAGGGTGCCACGGTAAAGTGGTGTGGTGGATTCTTCATTCAGCAAGTTGAGAAATTACCAATGGACGTTATCCCAGCAATTGATTTACTCGAAGGTCGGTGCGTGCGATTGTACCAGGGAGACTACGAGCGATCGCAAGTATTCAATGACAACCCGGTTGAGGTTGCCCGACAATGGGTTGATCAAGGTGCTTCGCGCTTGCATGTGGTTGACTTGGATGGGGCAAAAGCGGGTTATCCGGTAAACACCAAGGCAATAGAAGCGATCGCACAGGCAGTATCTGTACCTGTGCAAGTGGGAGGAGGATTGCGCGATCGCACGGGTGTAACTCAACTATTAGAGATTGGCGTCCAGCGAGCGATTTTGGGAACGGCTGCTGTGGAAGACCAGATGCTGGTAGAACAGTTGTGTGCGGAATTCCCAGGGCAAATTATTGTCGGCATTGATGCGCGTAAGGGATGGGTGGCGACGCATGGTTGGTTAGAAACCTCAGAAATTGCCGCAAAAGACCTTGCTCAGCAGATGGTTAAATTGGGAGCTGCCGCCATCATTTACACTGACATTTATCGCGATGGTACACTCGCCGGTCCCAACCTGGATGCGTTGAGAGAACTTGCTGGTAGCATTTCGATTCCTGTCATTGCCTCTGGCGGCGTCAGTTCAATTACTGATTTGTTAAGTTTGCTTGCTCTTGAACCCCTTGGCGTTACTGGTGTTGTTATCGGTCGCGCTCTTTACACGGGGGATATTTCCCTTAAGGAAGCCATTCAAGCCGTTGGTTCCGGACGCCTTCAAGATATCCCGCCCGATTTAGGATTTTCGACGTTTGCTTGAGGAATTGGCTTGGCGGTTGAAACCTCAGTTATACAGACAAAACCCGCCTTTGCGGGTTATAGAGACTGGTTAGCAATTTCTTAATGCCTCACGCAATTGATTCACCACCCGATCTAAACCCACGGAACGCGAGGCTTTGAACAGAAAGCGATCGCCAGGTTGCACCAAGTCCTTCAGACGATTGACCATGGCCTCATGACTCGAAAAGCACTCGGCTTGCAAAGGAACAGCGCCCTGTGCAATCGCTTCTGCTTCTGGGTCATCCACTAAAATCAACAGGGCATCCAAATTGAGTTGCTGCGCTGTCGTTCCAACTTGGCAGTGGAATTCGGGCGATCGCTCTCCCAATTCCTTCATTGTCCCCAGCACGGCAATATGCCGCTTGCCCGGAGTCTCTGCTAAGAGGTGTAGCGCCGCTATCATGGACTCCAGCCCAGCGTTGTAGGTTTCATCGAGAATGACAACATCGTTCGGCAAATCGTAGCGCTGCGATCGCCCTGCTGGCATTGCAACGGCTAATCCCTTGGTCAGGGGTGTCCAGTCAACCCCCAGGAGTTTAGCGACGGCTAGGGCTGCTAGATAGTTGAGGGCGTTATGGCGGCCTGGGAGGGGAAGGGAAAACTGCATTCCTTCGACCTCCAGGGTTTGGGGGTCAATCAACCGCCCCTGTAAATCTCCACCCTCCAGTCCATACGTTAAAGTCCGCCCTTGCCAAACCGTCGCTGCTGTTTTGATTAATCGTGAGTTGTCATGATTGAGAACAGCTACACCCGTAGCAGGCATTTCGGCTAATAACTCGCACTTGGCTTTAGCGATCGCATCCTCGGAACCCAACAGACCAATATGAGCTGTACCCACATTTGTAATAACGCTTACCGTCGGACGGGCAATCTGAGTCAGCAGGGCAATCTGCCCCATACCCCGCATCGCCATTTCAATGACGGCATAGTTATGTTCGGGTCTCAATTCCAGTAACGTTTTGGGAACGCCAATTTCGTTGTTATAGTTCGCTTGGGTTTTGAGGACATTCCCCTGAGTTGACAAAACTGCCGCTATCAGCTCTTTCGTCGTAGTTTTGCCCACAGAACCCGTTATGGCAATGACTGGACTATCAAACTGAT
>JAIUYC010000091.1 GCA_020216575.1 Coleofasciculus sp. S288
TTCCGGATATCTGGGGCATAATGTAGCTTTTGATACTAAAAACAATCGAGTACGAAGGTTGAAAACCTGGATGCTGCTAGATTATAAGCTTGCGTTCTCACCAAGAATACGGGAGAGCCGTGATTTCACTTCTGAACATCTGCACTATAGTCTCTGACAAGAGCATAATCTTGTTACAACAGATTGAAACTAGGAGATAATACCCATATCTGTTCAATCCAAAATCCAAAATTCAAACTCCAAAAGCGGCTTGATCGTTCTGGTAACCGGACCATCACGCTCTGGGAAAAGTGAGTGGGCGGAAACGCTAGCGATGCAGACAGGCAAACAGGTTATTTATGTGGCAACTGCCCAAGCTGACCCAAATGACGTTGAATGGCTGTCTCGAATTGAGAAGCATCAGCAGCGACGCC
Organism: Coleofasciculus sp. S288; assembly: GCA_020216575.1. Lineage (GTDB taxonomy): Bacteria > Cyanobacteriota > Cyanobacteriia > Cyanobacteriales > Coleofasciculaceae > JAIUYC01. The sequence continues at coordinate 414 of JAIUYC010000091.1, forward strand.
CTGCTGAGTGGACAACGTTGTTAGTGCCAGTGGAGTTGGTGGCAACAATTCGAGACTATTGTGAGAGTGATCGCTGCCTGTTAGTTGACTCGTTGGGCACCTGGGTGGCAAATCTGCTTGACCGAGATGCGGCAGGGTGGGAGAAAATTGTACATGAGCTGTTGGACAGTTTGACCCAGACGGCAAGTACGATCATTTTTGTGGCAGAGGAAACCGGCTGGGGAGTTGTCCCCGCCTATCCAATTGGTAGAACATTTCGCGATCGCCTTGGAGCGTTAGTGCGCGATTTAGGTATCATTGCTAATCCAGTGTACTTAGTAACTGGGGGTCATGTTCTCAATCTCAGGATTCTGGGATCGCCGTTACAAAAGTAAACTCGAATCGTTAACATGGAATTGTTATAGAAAATAGAGGGTTGGGTTTGGTACTCAACACTCAAATCCCAACCCCGAACGCATGACACCCTCAATGGCATCCGAACAAGAAGTTAAACGCTATCTTGCCTACTGGTTTCAGTTAGGTAAAAAAGTTTTAATTCGTAACGGTCAAATAGCCCTGCAACCCCGCCAAGTCATTAAAGGCGATCGCTACAGCCAAGAATTTGAAGATATTTGGCAGCAAATTGTTTCCCCAGAGAGCGGTAATTGTTACCTAGAAGGCACCGACCAAACAATTGCCGAACTGTTGACGCCCCAGTGGGACGTATCCCCTTGTGCTCGTTGCGAGATGCCCGTTCCCGTGAGAAGGGCTGGGATGCCGCCAGATTGTTGTCCGTGCTTCGAGCTAGACAATTGGCCGAATACAGACTTGCCGAACCCACGAGAACCTGTATGCAGTCAGGAGCGTCTGGGTAGAATTCGCGATCGCTTATCTGAAGGAAATGAGCATTCAGTTCCGCAGGAGGAGTTGCCCACCGCGTTGAATACCGACTCATCCACAGCGAGCGAAGCAGCCTCAATCTCCACTCAAGAGTATCTGAGTAGGATTCGCGCTCGCTTGTACAAAGCCAGCATTGAAAGGTCGTAGGTGCTAGGTTGTAAGGATTTTGTCGCTCAAAGCGGCTTGTACAAGCGTTTCAAATTTTACTGCCCAGCAAACTGGCTGTCCGTCAGGAGGCGGGGGTTGGTGGCGCTCGACGAGACGAAGCTGTTAGAATTAATCGCTGACTTGTAGGCAGCATAAGTTTTGAAGGTCTTTAAGTTGTACGTGAACGTGGTATCACCCTGTGAGCTGCCAAAAGCCGCCCAGTCAGTTTCTTTGTCTTGGTTAAACCAGAGCATCATCTTGATATTTTTGGCAAGTGCGTAGTTAAAGGCATCAGTAACCCATTGCGACTTCGCCGCCAAGCTGATGCCAGAATTTGTGGTCGTGGTAGTCCCTAACTCAGTAATCGCAAGGGGTTTGGTCGTCATCGCTTGCAGGCGCGTCATCATTGCTCCGAAGGTCTGATCGGGGGTTTGCCAATTCGACCAAGTCTGACTCGTACCCCAGTTGTAGCCGTCGATCGCTATCCAGTCCACATCGGCGTCACCGGGGTAGAAGGACTCAGCCGTATAATTACCAACATCAGTATTGTTGACGCACCAAACCCACTGTACGTGCTTGGCATCCAATCCCTTGCTGTCGAAGATTCCCTTCACATGTTTCCACATCAGAACGTAGTCAGTGGGGGTACTACCGCCAGAAGCTGCACACCACGGATACCAGTTGCCGTTCATCTCGTGAGCCAAACGGATGTAGACACGGCGATCGTCACTGGTTTGGTAGACGCCATCGGGTCCACTTAGGAAAGTCTTCAAGCGATCAACCCATTTGCTGATATATGTATCGTATTCCCCGTTAGCAGCACGTCGCGATACATCTGGCGGAGTGGAAGCTGGATCGCACAGGTATGGCTCCCAAGTAATAAGAGGGATGTTTTGATTGCTCCAGATGTTAGGAAGTTGATTGTTGAACAAATTATCGATCGTGGTGGTTTGGTCGCACCAGTTAGTGAACAGGTTCACCACAGCATGCTTCTTGCCCTGGAAGTTCTCCAGCGCTTTGACATGTTCCATTTCCCAGCCTTGGTTACCGTAGTAGCTACCGAGAAGTGAGTAGATGCGTGGCATAAATTTACCTCAACTATTGTTCTTTGACGTTGCAGGAAATCGGGCTGTCTGCGCTCAGGAAACGGCACAACTCTAGTCACCCTGCTCCAGAAGCGGATGAAGTCGTAAGACTTAACCAAAATCCCAGTACAGTTTTGGCATATTTTGTCGCGATGTAGCAACTTTTTTATATCGCGACAAAAATCAGGGGAAGAATTTGGAGGCTCTGATTACTGCCTAAACGGGTTTTTATGCCGAATCCAGGGATTGAGACGAGATAGGTGTAATCTGCCAGCCAACCTACTCATCCAATCTGCGGGTGCTGGAGTGTCTTAACATTCGCCTTAATCAGTGAGGTACATCTAACTTTCTTGCCAATTCCCCATTCCCAATCCATCTCAACCCATAACCTTGTACCTCATCCTTTAAGAAAACCGCTATAGTTCGCATATAGACAGCAGGAATTGTGTCCACTAAAGACTCCTATTCTGGGGCAGCACAGGAGTATCGTAAAAACACACGCGATTAATCCTCTAAGGATTGTTATGTTGAAAGACCGTCCTGCTAGCCTTTCTTCCTTAAAGCCTACCCCGCGAGAACAGGCTAATCTAAAACGCCTTATCGACTATTCTTCAGTCCAGTCTGTCCCAGAAATCTGGACTATTGCTGCTCGGCGCTTTGAGAGCATTATTGCCCTAAAAGACCCTAAATCAGTAGGTGCGTATGAGGCTCCCCCCTCTACGTTCACCTACTCTCAGTTGTATCAACAAATTCAGCAATTTGCTGCTGGGTTGCAAGCATTGGGCTTTCAACCCGAATTGGATGAGACAGGCATTCCTACCCGTATTGCTCTGTTTGCCGACAACAGTCCCCGCTGGTTGATTGCCGATCAAGGCATCATGGCAGCAGGGGCAGCAGACGTTGTGCGCAGCGCTCAGGCAGAACGAGAGGAACTGCTCTATATTCTGGAAAATAGCGGTAGCAAGGGTTTGGTGGTGGAAAATCTCAAAACCCTGAAAAAATTGCGCGATCGCTTAGACTCCCTACCGATTCAGCTCGTCGTTTTGCTTTCGGATGAATCATCCGATGAAGGCGAAACCCTGAAGGTGGTGAATTTCTCAACGGTGATGACGACTGGAGCGAACTATCGTCTACAGTCAGTTGAGTTAAACCGAGAAACGCTGGCAACTCTGATGTACACGTCTGGAACCACTGGCAAGCCCAAGGGAGTGATGTTAACTCACGGAAACTTGCTACACCAAGTCAACATGCTTGGCGTTGTGGTACAACCCCAAAAAGGCGATCGCATCCTCAGCATCTTACCGACGTGGCACGTCTACGAACGCTCTGCTGAGTACTTCCTGCTCTCCCAAGGCTGCACTCAAATTTACACAAACATCCGCCATGTCAAGGCAGACCTAAAAACGTTCAAACCCAACTACATGATAGGCGTTCCCCGACTGTGGGAATCCATCTATGAGGGCGTGCAAAAACAATTCCGTGAACAACCGGAGAGCAAACAACGACTCGTGCAAAACTTCCTGTCCTTGAGCCAGCGCTACATTGAGGCACGGCGGTTGGTGCAGGGATTGAGTTTGGGCAAGTTGAACCCTTCTGCTATCGAACGTCTAAACGCTGGAGTCCAAGCGGCTGTTCTCTGGCCTGTTCACCGCTTAGCGGACAAATTGGTCTATCAAAAAGTCCGCGAAGCAACAGGAGGGCAAATCAGGCAAGTCATCAGCGGTGGGGGCGCTTTAGCAAGACACCTAGAGGACTTCTTTGAGATTGTCGGTGTAGAGGTGTTGGTGGGCTATGGGTTAACCGAAACGTCTCCAGTTACCAATGCCCGCCGTCCCTGGCGCAATCTACGCTATTCATCCGGGCAAGCCATACCAGGGACAGAAATTCGGATTATTGACCCGGAAACTCGTCAGCCATTACCTTTAGGCCAGCAAGGACTGGTTCTCATCCGGGGACTCCAGGTGATGAAAGGCTATTATAAAAATCCGGAAGCAACCGCAAAGGCAATTGACTCGGATGGTTGGTTTGATTCTGGCGATTTGGGTTGGTTGACCCCCGATAACGATCTGGTGTTAACTGGACGGGCGAAAGATACGATTGTTCTGACGAATGGCGAAAATATCGAGCCACAACCGATCGAGGATGCCTGCTTGCGAAGTGCTTATATTGACCAGATTATGTTAGTCGGACAAGATCAGCGATCGCTGGGTGCCTTGATTGTTCCCAATCTCGATGCCCTTCAACAGTGGGCTGCATCTCAAAACATGGATCTGCGTCTTCCAGAGTCAGTGTCCAACCCGTCTGCTGCGCCAACCGAAGGCGTCCGGACAGTCATTGACTTAGAGAGTAAAGAGGTGCAGACCTTATTCCGCAGCGAATTAAACCGGGAAGTCCAAAATCGCCCTGGTTATCGCCCTGATGATCGCATTGGTTCTTTCAAGCTGATTCTAGAACCGTTTTCCATCGAAAACGGCATGATGACTCAAACGTTGAAAATCCGGCGACCCGTGGTTGCGGAACGCTATCGCGATATGATTAACGCGATGTTTACCTAATTCAGGTTAAAACGTTAAAGGGTTGGAACCTAAGCAGCTGCAAGCTGAAACTTTCTAACTGCCCCTTGGTTCTCTCATTAGAATCAGAACCTTCAGACCGTTAAGCCTTTAGATCTACCCAGCACAAAATAAATATGGACGAGACTAAATCAAACCTGCTCTTAAAGCGACCCGTCAATATCAAAGCGATCGTGACACCTCGCTGGAAAGAAGAGGTACAGCAACAACTTCAGACACAGATTAACCAAATTGACGCTCAGCTACAACAGCTTGACATGCAGGGGCAACGAGCGATCGCAGAAATTCAAAAGCAAAATCTGCAACCGCCTGGACCCCAAGTGGCGCAACAAATTGAAAATATTCAAATTCAGGTTAATCAAAAGAAAAGCGAACTCCTAGAGCAAAAAAATCAGCAACTCCAGCAACTGCAACAAGTCCAGATGCTCGAGCTGAATCAGGAAGTTAGTCAAGGTCAGATAGAAAGCTTTTTCCGTGTCGAACGGGGAGATAACCTGATCCGAAAAATGAACGTCGAAATTCTTCTGCGTGATGGGATTGTGGAAGAAATTCGGGGTGATATCTAAAACACCAGTTCAGAATGCTGTAACATCCTCGCCTACGCTGACCTCTATGAGGTGATACCAAGTTGCGTTGAAACGTCAAAGGTAGGACAGGCGTCTCGCCTGTCAGCCGCAGGCAAGATGCCTGCTCTACAAGTTCTACATTAGACTGCAACTTGGTATGGGGGGCTAACGCGGACGCTTCGCGATTCAGCGCTGGCTTCCTTCACTGGCAATAATGCCCTGGCTAAGGTCAGGGTGTCGCCACCCTGCCTCGCTGCCAAAACTAGACGTGAAGCTTTCGCCTCGTCCGCCTCCTCTGTGGCTTGGTGCTTGTCGCGCATACCCGCAGCCCACGCTTCAGCCACGGGTATGTTTACTGAGAACTTGGCAGGCGAACGATGAATAAGCTGCCTCGCCCCACTTCGGACTTGACCTCAATGGTTCCATAATGAGCTTCTACAATCTTTTTAGACAGATGCAGCCCTAAACCGGTGCCAGAGCGCTTGTGGCTACCCTGGCGAAAGCGCTCAAATAGTGCTTTTTGATCGTCTGCGGATATACCAGAGCCGGTATCTTGCACTTCAACGACGACCCAAGATGCGCCCGGTTTGTTAGGGTTCAGGGTATTGCTCAGGCGAACTTCGATTGTCCCTGTATCGGTGAACTTGATGGCATTTCCAATCAAGTTGGTGAATACCCGGTGAAGTTCTAAGCGATCGCCCCTGACTTGGCTGTGGACATTCTCCTCACTCTTGTACTTCAGCGTCAGCGATTTCTCCTGGGCGAGAGGAGAGAGTTCTTGGGTGACTTCCTCGATTACCTCTTGAACTTTAATGGGTGAGAAACACAGATTCTTCCGACCGGCTTCATAGCGATAGACTTCGAGTAAGTTATTCACCATTGCCAGCAAGTTGCGGTTGCTGCGAACCATGGTCGTTATCGCTTCTTGCATGGGCGGTGCCAGTTCTCCCAGCGCTCCCTGCTGAAATAGCATCAGCATCCGGTCAGCTGCTACTAGGGGGGTGCGCAAGTCATGAGTCATCCAGGAGACAAAGTCGGCTCGCTGGCGGGCAATTTGGTCGCGTTCGTCTACACTATGCTTCAAGCGCAAAAGCGATCGCACCCGCGCTAGCAATTCATCCACTTCCACTGGCTTGCGGATAAAATCATCCGCACCGCTGTCAAGTCCCTTTACTACGCTGGGGTGATCATGAGCCGTTATCAGCAAAATTGGCATAAACGGCAAGTCTTGATTTTCCCGGATGCGCTTGGTGACCTCAAACCCATCCATTCCTGGCATCATCACATCCAGGAGGACTAAGTCCGGTGGCGATTCTTCAATCTTCTCCAAAGCCGCCCGACCATCCTCCGCTAAGCTAATTTCGTACCCTTCTTCTTCTAAAATCGTTTGAACCAGAAATAAGTTATCTGGAGAATCATCTACCACCAGAATATGGTCAGTTTTAGAAGAGCGATTTAAAATCGAAGGATTCATGAGTTGGCAGCTTAACAACAAATCAGACTAAACCAATTATTTTGAAATTTTGATATCTTTTAATATTTTTTCCTTCTTAGGGCTTAGGCTACCTCATCCCCGCGAATGATATTACTGGGGAGCTACCCCTGGGGAAGTTGATCAATTCATCCTTCTGTGACAAATGTCAGGGATTCGGGTCTGTGGAGAGGAGGTTCCATGACTTCTTCACGGACGCCGCCCTTCGCGTCTCTCCCTTTATACATTGATACTCAGGAATTGTTCTAGGGCATCCTGTAGAATTTCATTGATTGCTCAAGCGTTAGTTAGGGCAAGGATCTCACTCCTGAGTAAGACTATCCACTTCAATCACAACCACCGTGATGTTATCTCTCCCTCCCTTCTCCTTTGCTGCCTCGATAAGGAGGGAGGCTGATTGTTCGCCGCTGAAACTCGGTTGGAGATGGGAAGCGATCGCGATGTCAGAGAGTTCTTCTGTCAAACCATCAGTACACAATAGCAGGCGATCGCCAGTCTGCACCTCTATCGGCTGGACATCAACTTGCTGCAAATCCTTGCGCCCTAAGCATTGAGACAGGACATGCCGCCAGGGATGGATTTTCGCCTGCTGGGGTGTCAGGTCGCCTGCCTTCATTGCCCGTGCTACCCAGGTGTGGTCTTCTGTAATTTGTTCTAGCTTTGCATCTCGCAATCGATAGAGGCGGGAGTCGCCCACATGAGCGAACCAAGGTCGAGTGTCGCGGAACATGATCACAACGACAGTAGTCCCCATGTCCGAGCGTTCTGGATGACTCTGTTGATCCTGCAAGATTGCCTGATTCGCCTTATAAAGAGCTTGCTCTAGTAACTCCTCAGACGTGGCAGATGACTGCCAGTTCTGCTCCAAATAGGTTTGAATCGCCTCTTTAGCAAGTTGACTAGCCTCTTGCCCCCCAGCATGACCCCCCATGCCGTCGGCGACAATGAAGAAACGACCGTCGGGGTCGATGTAGTAGTCATCCTGGTTGACGGTGCGGATTAACCCCGGATCGGTAAGACCCGTGAAGCGACCTTTCATAACTTGTTTTCTGGCGTCCAAGACTTTATGGAGTTTTATAACATGCGATCAAACCGGTCGAGCCGTCTGAGCAAGCGAATCAAGGCAAATGCCGCAATAGCTGCTATTAAAGCAACGACCAATGCCAGTCCTACTTTATCATTGACAAATAGGATGGTAGCCGACAAGGTGAACGCACTGATTAGTAAAGTATAGTTCGTTCCTAGCTGAATGCTACTAATCCGCCGCAGCAGTCGGTCTGATTCGATAGACCGCACTCGAACGCGCAGGTCTCCCCGTTCTAATTTCTCAATCGTATCTTCAATTCGTCGGGGCAAACTCAAAGCCGTGCTGCTGACTTGCGCTGCTTGGCGTCCCAGTTCGTTCAAGAAGCTGTTGCCGTTGGGAGTGTTGCCGTTTGTCATAATCTGCATTGCAAAGGGTTTTGCAACCTCCATAAAGTTGAACTCCGGGTCTAAACCCTTCCCAACTCCTTCCAGAGTCGAGAATGCTCGCATTACGAAGGTGAACGTTGCGGGAAAGCGAAAAGGCTGATCGTAGGCAATTTCGTAGAGATCATCGCTGATTGCAGCCACCGATTGAGCCTCAAATGGCTTATCCATGAAATGATCCAGCATATACTGAATCGATCGCCGCACTGGACCCATGTCGTCCACTGGTGAAAGCGCTCCTAATTCAACCAGGGAAGCGACGACTCGATCAGCATCTTTTTGGGCAATGCCAAACAGCGTCTCCATTAGTTGCTCGCGCACGTTCGTCCGAATTCGCCCCATCATACCGAAATCATAGAAGATCAGAGAACCTTCTGGACTAACAGCAATATT
>JAIUYC010000092.1 GCA_020216575.1 Coleofasciculus sp. S288
CTGTCTAACATTGCGCTGCATGGATAGGTGGTTCAAGCACTGGGCTAGTTCCTAGAGCATTTGCAGTTATGCTTCTTCATAAAGAGCTTGTCAAGAATAATGGTATATATGTACTGTAGATTTATAGACTTCAATTATAATAGTATGTGCGTGTTTACCTTGAAGCTTGCTAGGGTAAAAGGCTTATTCTGATTTTCGGGTCTGAATATGATTGATAGTCTCAATGCGGCTCGCTACTTTATTGTGAGAGCTTATGAGGACGGTATAGAAGCTGAGATGACCAACATGAAGGTTCAAAAGCTTCTGTATTATGCGCAAAGCCTACATTTAGCGTTGTATGATGAGCCATTATTTGATGAAGTCATTCAAGCATGGCGATATGGGCCTGTCTGTCCTCCTGCTTACAGGTTTTACAGTGAGTTTGAAGCTAATCAATTACCTATTCCCAGTAAAGATATCTTGTTACAGATTCCTGATCAGAAGAGAGAGCTTCTAGAAGAAATTTGGGAATATTTCGGTGGCTACCATGCCTATCGGCTTAGTGATATGACTCACTTGGAGTTTCCTTGGAAGAAAGCTCGCAAGGGGTTACCATCTGACGCAAGTTCAACTGAGCCAATTCTACTTGAGGATATGAGAGCTTTAGGCCATCAGAAGCTTGATGTGATAGAGCGTGAGAACCCTGCGTATGAGTCAGTCATGTCCGAAGTTTTGACAGATGCTCAGACTTCGCAATCTTCAACTCGCATCTGCAAAGGAGAAGTGCGTGACTGGCTCAACTCCCTTCTCGATTGAAGAAACCGAGAACTTCAAACGTTCTTTCAAAAAACTTGCCAAAATTCAAGGATGGACGTTTCATAAGCTGGAGCTTAAGATTTCCAAAGGGGCTTCTGGACAAATCAGATTGATGTACTTAGTCAATACGACTGCCTGTGTAATCAGACTTGTGTGGATTTATAGCCACGAACAGTTTGCCAAGCTTCCTGCTGACAAAGATTTGAAGAGTTTTATCAAAGAAATCCTCGACTGTTAGCTTGCCTAGAGCATCAACTAGAAGCTTTTACTGCACTTAAGTAAAAAGCATTCAACCTCTCTTTTACAGCCGGAGGAGTGGCAGTGAAGTGAATGTAAAAATTTCCTCCATCTGCTGGTTTCTCTAAAACCTTGCCATAAACATCTTCGCTAATTTCTGTGGGGTTGTTCGGTGTTAATAGATTGAACTTGATATTACTTAGCTCAGACGGTACAACATCCCCTTCCGTTTCGGAGTGAATCTCAGCTCCCTTGGCTGAAAGCTTAACTAAACGTCCCTTGAAGACAGTATCCCCCACCTGTTTCCCCTCTAGAATCGTGTATTGTAGGGGAATTTCTTCAACAACGGATAAGAATACTTCTTCTTCTTTTGGAGGCAAATAGAGGTTGTAGAATCCTCCTATCCCGATGACTTCATAGATGGTAATCGGCTCTTTAACGCCTTTGGGCTTGACTTGCTTTTGTCCGCCGATTCTTACGATTGACATTACGTCATTTAAAGTTGCCTCTGAAATCAGAATTTGACCGCCTGTGGTGTAGGATTCGATGCGATACGTTAAGTTCACTTGGCTACCAACAATACCGTACTTGGTACGTTTCTCAGAGCCGATATTTCCTACCACTACTTCACCCGTGTTGATGCCAATACCCATTTCTAGGGACGGCAAACCTAACTCTTTCATCTTTTCATTCACAGCACCCATTGCTAACTGCATGGCACAAGCACAGGCAACAGCCCTAACAGCATCGTTTTCTTTGACTGTAGGTGCACCAAAGAGAACTAAAATTCCATCCCCCATAAACTCATCAATCGTTCCCTCGTACTTGGTAATTACATCTGCCATGTATTTCAAGTAGAGGTTGAGGATATCAATGACTTCTTCCGGCTGCAATCGTTCTGAAAGGCTCGTGAATCCTCTTAAATCGGAAGTCAGAATGGTGATTTTCCGCCTTTCGCCTCCAAGTTTCAAGGCTTCAGGGCTTTCCAGCAATTGAGCAACGATGCGATCGCTAATGTAACGCCCAAAGACTTGACGAATCAAATCATTCCTTTTTTCTAAATCTGTGTTGGCTTGAGCTAAATCGGCGGTGCGTTCTCTAACGCGCTGTTCTAACTCCTTGGCAGTTTGACGCAATCTACTGATAACTAGAGTCAACCCTGAAAGCCCCAAAACAGATATGCCCCCTAACATGACAAAGGTTCCCCTCATCCCTGCTTGGGTTTGCTCCACGAATTTGTCTAGGGGTTGAGTGACTTCCCAGACACCTCGCACGTCTCCCACTTGCCAGTCTCTTTTGGGACTGTCGGGGTGAGTGTTGTGACAAGCGACGCAGCTGGACTGCATGAGGCTAGCTTGTGCATAGCGCAATGAGACTTGGCCGTTTTTCTTCTCAAGCTTGGAAAATTGCCCACTCGGTTGTTGTCTCAAGTAGCGGAGGGCTTCCTGCTCAAACTCATCTCTAGGACCCCCATCAGTTTTTCGCCAGGGAAAGGGGTAGTCACTGTACAGCCGAATCGACATCCCCTCATTTCTAGCACTGATGCGCCACCCAAGTTCGAGTGCATAAGTTGAAGGTAGGGGGATTGCTCCCTTTTGGGTTGGGTAGTTATGCGTAACGGTAATCCCCTCAACGGTTTGGGCGCGAGTCACTGCCTCATCGCTGTACAATGCGATCGCCTCGTTAATCGATTTGGCAGACCAAGCTGCATTCTGAAGCGCTTGTGTTTCAATCAGCTTCATCGAGAGATTGAACGTACTCGACAAAGCCACCCCCACTGCAATGCAGAACATGATGGTCAGAACAAGGACAGTTCGCTTTAAGAGCAGGCGTATGAACCCTTCTAAAACTTGAGAAATTAGTCGGGACATAAGATACCTAATGGGATGTCACAACGCTATGAAGTGACCAAGACGAATTCAGGAGTTGAAGGAGTTCCGGAGGTGAACTCTTAGCTCGGCGTCCTCCACTGTAGCAGCAGAAACCTCTATTGATTGACTCTTAAAATACATTGTAGGTCAATTCGCAGAGTTTAATTAGGATAAAGTAATGGCAAATATTGAGATGAAATTGGTAATTTTATTGATCCTTCAAATTAACGACCAAAAGCTAGCTTGAAAATAGGAGTCAGGCTCAAGAGAGCGTCAGCCGACGGGGGTCAGGGGAGAGTAATTTTCATCATGGGTGTTGTGAGCAATTGCCCGTGGGTGGCTGTCTTGAAAATAGGAGATAGGAGTCAGGAGGTGTAGGGGCTCATTTTACCTAGATATCTGCTTTCCACAAATTAATTCGATAAACCCGCCCCTTATCCAAAAGGGTATTAAGCGATCGCCTCAACCCTCTCAATGCACTCCGCACTATCATTGCTTGGCTTGTTCACTGTTTTACTCACTGGATAAGCCATCATTTCCTCACTGGTATAAGGATGCAACAGAGGCAGCAACAACTCCGGCTTTTTCATCTCCGGATCAAGCCACAACTCGTAGTCCTTGCGATCGAGAATCACTGGCATCCGGTTGTGGACGGAACGCATCAACTCATTGGCGTCAGTCGTTAAAAGAGTGCAAGACTCAATTGCCTCACCATTGCCATCTTCCCAATGCTCCCACAACCCTGCAAAGGCAAATGGACGCCCATCATCGAGCCGAAAATAAAACGGCTGTTTTTGCTTTTTGTTTTCCTGTTGCTGCCACTCATAAAACCCATCAGCTATCACCAGACAGCGTCGATGCCGGAAGGCACTCCGAAAAGCAGGTTTCTCAGCCACTGTTTCTGCCCTAGCATTGATCAGCTTCGACCCCATTTTTGGGTCTTTCGCCCAACTCGGAATTAATCCCCAATGCAACATTCTCAACTGCTTATCTTTGTTTTCTGGAGTCTGTAGAACCGTTGCCACAGGCTGAGTAGGTGCGATGTTGTACCGAGGTGTCAGGGGAGGAACCTCTGCTATTTGAAATGAGCAAGCGATCGCCTCTGCTGTTTGAGTCTGACTAAATCTTCCACACATGATGATTTTGTTCTATGTAGTGCATCACGAAGCGCCTAGTTTAAATATATCTTTTTTTAATTCAATATTCAAAAATTGCAAATCTATGTCAAATCAAGAGTTCTATACATCCTTGCCTGTAAAAATTAACCTTGAAGAAATTAGTCAAAAAGAAGATTTCCTGGATTTTACAGAAACAGACGAAGTACGGGAAAATGTAGTCGGGTTTAGGATATTAGTTACTCTAGGTAAGATTATCCCTCTGGTGAGTTTAACAATTGTCTTGCTAGTTATCTTTCTACCACTGGCTCTGATTGGGGGAATTCTTATAGTTCTTCTGCTCGCTCAATGCTTAAACTATCTCCAAGAATTGGAAAGACATTCAGGAGATTAGAAACCCTAATCTGAAAATAGGGAGTCAGGAGTCAGGAGTCAGGAGTCAGGAGTCAGGAGTCAGGAGTCAGGAGTCAGGGGAGAGTAATTTTCATCATGGGTGTTGTGGGCAAGCGCCCGTGGGGGTCTAACTTGAAAATGGGAGTCAGGGAGTCGGGAGTCAGGAGTCAGGAGAGCTAGGTTGACCTAACTTATTGCGAGATTGCCCCAGCGCTGCTAAGATCCTGATTAAAGATTTACATTCGGTTGAATTGTTTGTGTTGACAAGCGTATCTCCGAATCTAATCCCTCTACACTCTCTGCTCTTGGAGATGCTCAATGTCAATCTATGTAGGTAACCTGTCTTACGAGGTCACCCAAGAAGATCTTAGTGAGATTTTTGCTGAATACGGAACCGTTAACCGAGTTCAACTGCCAGTAGACCGAGAGACAGGCCGCATCCGGGGCTTTGGCTTCGTAGAAATGTCAAGTGAAGCTGAGGAAACTGCTGCAATTGAAGCTCTTGACGGTGCTGAGTGGATGGGGCGAGACCTGAAGGTAAATAAGGCTAAGCCTCGGGAAAACCGTGAAAGAAGAAAGCCCTCTGGTGGGGATAGCTGGGGCAATAAGAATTCCCGCCGCTACTAAGGCTCGAAACTCAAAAATTAAGTTTAATTTAAGGCTTTCCGGGTGGACGTGCGAGTCTGCTTTTTTCGTGCTTCGTTGACTGGATTAGTTTATCCTTTCCAGGGGTTAAAATTCGGCAAAAGCTGTAAAGTTAACTTAGGCTTACAGTCACAGATCAATATGACTCCGGGTGCAAGAGCAACGAGGTTCGGTAACAGCTTGGAACGAACCGTAGAAGGAACCTTACAGGCACATGGCTATAGTCCCATTTGCCCAACTTTACCCAAGAAGCAACGACGCAACTGGCTTGTACACGCGAATGACTTACAGAAACGCTATGCCAGACATGTTCACATCGGTTCCGGAATTTACGGGACAGATATTTATGTAGACTTTTACCTTTTAGGTTGTCCTTCTATCCCATCTGGTCTGATTATCGAGTGTAAGTGGCAACAGACGAATGGTTCGGTGGATGAAAAGCTTCCCTATCTCAACTTGAATATTCAACATTGCTATCCAGTTCCAGCTATTGTACTCATTGATGGTCAAGGCATGAAGCCTGGAGCAATTGCTTGGTTGACCCAGCAAATTACTTTTAATCCCAAGCTTCTTGCCGTATTTGATTTGACCAAATTTATCATTTGGGCTAACAATAATCTTTAGGTTTTAGGGATTAGGTAGATGGACAAAATTAAACAGAAGGTGGGCATTGCCCGTTATTCCATCGAGGCTTGAACTACAGAATTTTAGCGGGCAATGCCCACCCTACAACTAGACTAAGTTTATTGATGTCACTCTACCTAGGTATTAAATATGAAGGGCTATTTATGCGACTTCACCTACCACCTACTACCTTTCTAAGTGCATAAACTCTAATAAGACGTGATTAAAACCTCAGAAATAATGCCGCGCTTTTTGATATTAGAGTTGATTGTCCTTGCCGCTAATATTTTATGAATCTTGAAATCTTTGTATAGCTCTCTAATAAAAGAACAATCAGAATTAGAGAGCATAACGTTTACACCTCGCCCTGCCAATTCAGCAAAGACATGTCTAAGTCGGATTTGATCCTCCTCATTAAAGGAATAGCGACTATAGGAGGTGAAGTTACTGGTATAGCTTAATGGATGGTAAGGGGGATCGAAGTAGACAAAGTCATCACTGCTGGTCGCATAGTGCAGAACATCCTCAAACGGTTTGACATCAATTTGAACCTTCTGAAGTGCGGTGGAAACTGACCGGATCAAACCTGGATTAAAAATTTGAGGATTCTTGTACCTGCCAATAGGGACGTTAAATTCTCCTTTAGAATTCTCTCGGTATAGTCCATTGAAGCAAGTTTTGTTCAAATAGATTATACGAGCTGCTTTTTCACAGTCAGTACCTTCCAGATTCTCTCGTACTTTGTAATAGTATTCCGAGCGGTGTTCTTTTTGATGATTCGCTAAAAGTACTATGACTGTATCAGGTGCTGATTGGATGCAGCGATAGACGTTAATTAATTCTTGATTAATGTCAGTTAATCTAGCAGATAATTGTAAGGGTTGGCGTGCAAAATAAAAAAATACTGCTCCACCCCCCAAGAAGGGTTCGTAGTAATTTTTGAACGTTTTTGGAAAATGGGGCTTATATTGTTGGAGAAGCTTACTTTTACCACCAGCCCATTTTAGAAACGGACGTGGAGGAACGGTTTCGATAGTTTCTGCCAGCATTGACATTGAATAATTATCTACTCGTTTAAGTAAGCTATTTCTCTCAAGAGGATAGCACAATTAGTACATTAATACTAGTATGCTGAGGAGTAAGATTATTCGCTTGGGAAATTTAGAAGCCAGGGAAAGATTGAGACACAAGTTATACAGCGATCGCTCTCTCGTCTCTTGAAGGCTGTTCCCGCAACGACGCCGTGCGGCAGTTAGTTCAGGCACAGACACAACGGCATCGGTGCTGGGAGTGATTTTGGAGTCTACCGGAGAGAGGAAGCAATTGCTGCTCATCTAGCTTACCGTTTAAAAAACCAATAGTGCGATCGCGACGGTGAACTTGTCGAAGTCGCTCACAGGTGCTACCAGTTAGAAGTGCGACAATAAATCTTTACTAAGACGATGAAAGAGTTTTGGGATAACGTTTCTCGCTACCCGCGCTTCTTGCTCACCATCATGCTAGGCATCTTCTTTGCCCTGTTTGAGCGAGTGAAACCCCTACTGGAACGCCCTGTAACCGCGATCGCTCTAGGGGGTGTCCTGGTCGGAGGTCTCTTGTTTATTATTTTCACCCTCCGCGCCATGCTGGGATTGACTCCAGTCTAGACTAGGGATGGTAATTGAACAAAGGGGGCGTTATGGCTACAAGTCGCCGTGTTTCTCGCGTTGCCTCGCTGATTCAAGAGGAAGTCAGCCAAATGTTACTCCACGAGATCAAAGATGACCGTGTGGGGGTTGGGATGGTGAGCATCACCGAAGTGAATGTCTCTGGCGACCTGCAACATGCCAAAATCTATGTGTCCATCTACGGCACGGATGAGGCAAGGGCAGAAACAATGGCTGGGTTAAAATCAGCCACCGGGTACGTCCGTCGCGAATTGGGGAGACGAGTTCGCTTGCGCCGCACTCCTGAGGTGATGTTTATTGAAGACCGAGGTTTAGAGCGTGGCGATCGCATGTTAGCCCTGCTGAACCAACTCAATCAAGAACGCCAAAGCAAGGAAGACGACCTCGCCCAAGTGCATCAGGACGAGGAACACCAAGACAACATCACCGAGGCGGAGGCTTGATGTCCTCACTGAAGTCATTGCCGCGCTTAGATGACCTCTCCTTAGAAGAACAGGTGGCACAGATGGTCGTAGTTCGGGCATCGGGCTACCTGTTTGACCATCAAATTCAGTATCCAGCTTGGGAACCCCTAGCCGCCACATTGCAGCATTGGTTGCAAGACGTGGGGATTGGGGGAGTAATTTTACTGGGAGCAAGTGCTGGGGAACTGGCGCTGAGGTCGCAACAACTCCAAGATTGGGCAAAAATCCCCTTGCTCATCGCTGCTGACATCGAAGAAGGCGTAGGACAGCGCTTTGCTGGTGCTACCTGGTTTCCGCCGCCAATGGCACTGGGGGCAATTCAACTAAAAGACGCTGATAAAGCTCAACAGTATGCCGAGCAAATGGGAGCCATTACTGCTCGAGAAGCCTTGGCGATTGGGATCAACTGGGTATTGGCTCCAGTCGTCGATGTCAACAACAATCCCCTCAATCCAGTCATCAACGTCCGGGCGTTTGGTGAAACACCCGAAGCCGTTAGTCAACTAACGTCCGCTTTTATCCGGGGAGCAAAGCACTATCCGGTGTTAACAACGGCTAAGCATTTTCCTGGTCATGGCGACACGGCAACGGATTCTCATCTGGATTTGCCCGTATTGCCTCACACCCTGTCACGACTGGCTGAAATTGAATTGCCCCCGTTTAAAGCCGCGATCGCAATTGGCGTAGATGCGGTCATGAGCGCTCACCTGCTCATTCCAGCTTGGGACGAACAACTCCCCGCCACGCTTTCCCCGCAAGTGTTGACGGAGTTGTTGCGCAATAAGTTGGGATTTGAAGGGTTGATTGTCACCGATGCCTTGGTGATGGGTGCGATCGCCAATCGTTATGGGACGAATGAAGCTCCCGTCATGGCAGTAGAAGCTGGGGCTGATATTTTGTTGATGCCTGTAGACCCAGAAGGGGCAATTCAGGCTGTCTGTGACGCTGTAGCCGCAGGACGCCTCTCTCAAGAGCGAATTCGAGCCTCGGTAGAGCGCATCTGGAACGCTAAGCAGAACGTTCACAGCCAGATTGTAGGGGCAGGTTTAGCAGATAACCTCTCCACAAGACCGACAACTGTGCAACAAAACCCGCCCTCTTCCAGGGAAAACAGGGGCAGAGGAGAGACTTCCGCACTAAAATCCTCAATTCAAGCCTTAACCCACCAGTTAGCCCAACCAGCAGCTCTCACG
>JAIUYC010000093.1 GCA_020216575.1 Coleofasciculus sp. S288
TGTGTCCTACTCGGTAACACTGCGCGGTTGGTTGTCTCCCTTGCTCTGGTGGCTCATTCGCCCCTACGCAGCCCGTGTAGCGTATGAATTAGCCCAGGCAGCGGAGCAGGTAGCAGCGCTATAAACAAGTAGGAGGTCAGAGGTCATAGATGAGATTTACGATTCGCAATCCCTCAGAGACCAAGTGTACCAAGCGATGGATAAATTCGAGCAACTTCAAAATCTAGTTGGTGCTGACGGTATCAGGAAAATGCTCCAGGCTGCTGCCTTAGAAGCTGTCAACTCTGGGGATTGGCATAAGGTGCGTGCGATCGCAGATTTCGCTATTAAGGAGGCTGATGTTCCTAGCCATAGCTATACACAGCAAGACCCCTTAGCCAAACTTGAAGATTTAGATTTTACAGGAGGAGGGGAAGTAATTTGACTCTATGCCCGAATACAAAATTATCCTTGAATACGAGCAAGATTTCTACCTGGAGCGTAACTAAATTCAATTCCAACCCTATCAATTTTCAATCGTTCCGCTATAGGCTAACACCATCAACTCAGCACCAACCCCTTAAGATCGATGAAGACCCTGACCCGTTTGCCTCAGCTACTTGTTCTGAGGCAAGGAATGTAGATATTTATGCTCGATGCTAGTTCAGTTCTAGAAATTTTACGACCTGTTCAAGACCCCGAACTCCGCAAGAGTTTGGTGGAATTGAACATGATTCGCAATGTCAAAATTAACGACGGTACTGTTAGTCTCACTTTAGTATTGACGACGCCTGCTTGTCCGTTGCGGCAATTCATTGTTGAAGATTGCCAAAAGGCTGTCAAGCAGCTACCCGGTGTGGAAGACGTTGTGGTAAACGTTACTGCCGAGACACCCCAGCAAAAAGCCCTACCTGACCGCCAAGGGATTGGCGGGGTGAAAAATATCCTGGCAATTTCCAGTGGCAAGGGTGGCGTTGGGAAGAGTACTGTAGCGGTGAATGTGGCAGTGGCGCTGGCGCAGGTTGGAGCAAAAGTCGGTCTGCTTGATGCGGATATTTATGGACCGAATGCTCCAGCAATGCTGGGGTTGGAGCACGCTAAGGTGATGGTGCAGCAAAACCAGCAGGGAGAAGTACTCGAACCGGCGTTTAATCACGGCGTCAAACTGGTTTCAATGGGCTTTTTGATTGACCCAGATCAACCCGTGATTTGGCGCGGACCGATGTTGAATGGGATTATCCGCCAGTTTCTCTATCAGGTAGAATGGGGTGAGTTGGATTATCTGATTGTAGATATGCCTCCTGGAACTGGCGACGCCCAACTGACAATGGCGCAGGCAGTGCCGATGGCAGGAGCAGTTATTGTAACGACACCTCAAACTGTGGCACTGTTGGACTCCCGTCGAGGCTTGAAGATGTTCCAACAACTGGGAGTCCCCGTGTTGGGCATCGTGGAAAATATGAGTTACTTCATTCCGCCAGATATGCCAGAGCGGCAGTATGACTTGTTTGGTTCTGGAGGCGGTGAGAAGACATCGAAGGAACTAGGCATCCCATTACTGGGTTGTGTTCCTCTCGAAATTCCCTTGCGGCAGGGAGGCGATGCGGGCGTGCCAATCGTCGTCGGTGAGCCAGAATCGGCGTCGGCTAAGGCTCTTGTTGCGATCGCTTCTCAAATTGCGGCTAAAGTTTCTGTCGCCGCCCTGACCAGCAATTCGTTACCCTGAAAACAATTTAAGCAAACTGATTAAATCCTGGTATTTTGTCCTTAGTTCTTGGTTAGGAGTTAGTAGTTAGTGAGGTTTCATCAACCGCTAACCACTAATCAATATCAGGACTTAAAGCCAATAAACCTATTTGTTTTTCCACCAAACCGCTTGATATGTTGCAAAGGTCACTATTCGGTATGCGCTTCGGTATGCGCTGGAGGTCTTTCCTGCTCCCCTGGCAGGAAGTAGACTGGCAGCTATTTGCGATCAGCATCGCTCTTACCTTACTTGGGGGAGTGATGATTCGCAGCGCTGAGCTGAACGAAGGATTGACAGATTGGTGGTGGCACTGGCTGATTGGCGGTATCGGATTAGTTATGGCGCTATCGATCGCGCGATGGCGCTACGAACTCCTCATCCAATGGCATTGGGTTGTTTATGGTTTTACTATTCTCTCTCTGATCGCCGTGATGTTCCTTGGAACTGATGCCAACGGCGCTCAGCGGTGGATTAACATCCTGGGTTTTCACGTTCAACCCTCAGAATTTGCCAAAATCGGGGTGATTATAACCCTAGCTGCCATTTTGCACTCCGAACCCGCTTCAACTCTGACGGCTGTTTTTCGAGTCCTCGCGATCGCAGGCGTTCCCTGGATATTGATATTTTTGGAGCCTAATTTAGGAACGTCACTGGTGTTTGGTGCAATTACGATGGGGATGCTTTACTGGGCGAATGCCAATCCCGGTTGGCTATTGCTGATGGTGTCTCCAATTGTTTCGGCAATCCTGTTCAGCTTGTTTTTGCCAGCTTGGTTTGTCTGGGTAGCTGCCATGGTGATCATTGGTTGGCGCACCTTACCCTGGCCTTTAGTGGGTTCTGTGGGAGCCTTGGTGACGAATGCGATTTCCGGAGGTTTGGGACACCTGTTGTGGGGTCTTTTGAAGGATTATCAAAAGAAACGCTTAACTCTGTTTTTAGACCCCAATCAAGACCCTCTGGGAGCAGGATATCACCTGATCCAATCTCGAATTGCGATCGGAGCCGGTGAGCTTTGGGGACGGGGGCTTCACCAAGGAACACAAACCCAACTCCGTTTTGTCCCAGAACAGCATACTGACTTCATCTTCTCAGCAATTGGGGAAGAACTTGGCTTTGTGGGCTGCATCATTGTTCTATTTCTCTTTTGGTTGCTCTGCCTGCGCTTGGTGATCATCGCTCAGAATGCCAAAGATAACTTCGGCTCTCTGATTGCGATTGGCGTTCTATCGATGATTGTGTTTCAGACGGTTGTTAATATTGGGATGAATATTGGCTTGGCTCCAATTACCGGTATTCCACTGCCCTTGCTCAGTTACGGGCGATCGGCATTACTCGCGAACTTTATTGGCATTGGCTTGGTGGAATCGGTCGCTAATTATCGACACCGATTGAAGTTTTAGCGTTTGGTCAGTGGTCAGTGGTCAGTTGTCGGGACTATGGACTAATAACTAATAACCAATGACTAATGACTCAGGTCTCCTAGTAAGCTAGTAAATATCAACTTAGCTGTAGACACTCATGATTCTTCCCGGTTCGATTGTTCGCGTGATCAATCCTGACGACACCTACTATCACTTTCAAGGACTAGTCCAACGTATTAGCGATGGTAAAGCCGCCGTGCTGTTTGAAGGGGGCAACTGGGATAAATTAATCACGTTCCAGCTGTCTGAACTAGAAGCTGTCGAACCAACTACAGCTAAAAAAGGTAAATAGTTGCTAGTCATTAGTCGCTAGGAAAAACGGCTCTCCCGTACTTGTGGTGGAAAACCTAGTGTTTTGGGTATAGGGCATAGAAAATGCCTTATCCAGCAAGCATTCCCGTAAATCAATAACTTTTAGTTATCATCCTATCGAGGGGAGAGCCGCAAAAACTAATGGCTAATGACTCATGGCTAATGACTAATAGCTAATGACTGAAGACTAAATTATGCGCCTTCCCCTACCCCAGTTTGCCATTGGCGATCGCCCCAACAATCACATTGCTGAGGTGATTGAGACGGCAACGACAGAATTTCTCGCCCAGTGTTTGGAGCCAGAGGATTTGAGCTTTCCCGTCATGCCTCCCTTCGGCAGTTGGGTGAAGTCTGTAGATGAAGAGTCTGGCAATCAAGTCTTTGCTGTGGTGTACTATGCCACCACAAGTCCGATTGATTCTGTTCATCGAGCCGTAGCTCTGGGGTTATCACTTGCCGAGTTGCGTGAGCAGCAGCCCCAGATTTTTGCCATGCTCAAAACTGAATTTCGTGCTGCGATCGTTGGATTTCAGCCTCCCTCTCAAGGCGGAAATGGTTCCAAACCTCCAAGCGGACCTATATATCAGTATCTTCCCCCCCGTCCCCCACAAATTCATCAAGCCGTCTACCAGTGCGAACCTGAAGAGATTGTTCATTTCACAGAGCAGTTGGATTTTTTGCGAACGCTCTTGCAAGTGAATGGCGCACCCGTAGAGGCACTGACGGCAGCAGCAATTCGAGAGGTATATCGATTACGCAAGGCCGAGCGGGATTGGTTGGTGAAGGCGGGACGTACCTTGAGCGTACTGCTTAAAGACGATTATGACCGCCTGCGCTACATTTTGAGTCAACTGCATTGATTCCGAATGAGCTACACCGACAAAATTTGCACAGGCTTTATCCGAATTAATGGGAAGTTTATCGGTTATTTCCTAACATAAGAGAACCTCCTTTATTAGGAGAATTATGAGAGATTGGAATGCTTTAAAGGAACGCTATTTACGAGACGCTCTATCCATTCGTTTGGGAAATTTGGCATCGAATTTGGCACGAATTAAATCTCGATGTCAAAATCCAGCCAATGGCGAACTAGAAGATTGATTCAAATGTACGAAATTGAATACGACCGCAAGCAATAGAAGACTTAAAATACTTTAAGAAACCTGAGCAACAAAAAATTTTGGATGAAATTCCAATGCAATTACGCTATGAACCGACTGTTGAAACTCGCAACCGCAAGCGAACTCGACCAAATAGTATTGCAGCATGGGAATTACGGATTGCTGAGTTTCGAGTCTTTTATAATGTAGAAGAACAGGTGAAGTTGTTCTTTGAGGGTCATAGGGTGTTTTATGGCTGTATCCTATGGGCGATCGCTCTTTTATTTTAGGCATTCGGTCTTTCTTTTGGTGGGGCGATCGCACCCGTAGAAGCATCTCTCATTCATGTAATTGTAGGAGGTGCGATCGCATTGGCGTGGTGGAAACGGATAAGATTGAAAAAGTGAAAAAAGATATTGGGTTTCCTAATGATATTGAGTTTACTTGCGTCAGCCTAACATAGTAGCTTTACTCGTCAATCAACTCGTTGCCAACTCTGAGCAGCAGTGTTATTGCAATACCATAGTTGAACTTTAGTCCCATTTGCAGTGTTTCCGCCACTCACATCTAGGCATTTGTCTCCAATGCCAAGAAATACACTATCCTTAACAAAAGACCATTTTTGAGCAGTAGTACCATTACAATCCCATAGTTGGATTTTGGTACCATTCGCTGTATTTCCGCCACTGACATCTAGGCATTTGCCTCCAATCCCCCGCAAGACACCATCGGTAAAACTCCACTGTTGGGCAGCAGTACCATTGCAATCCCACATTTGTATTTGGGTACCACTTGTGGTGTTTCCACCACTCACATCTAAGCATCTGTTTCCAATACCTTTAATAGGATTTTCAGGCTTACCCGCATACACCGCGATTGCATGAGGTAGTGTGCGGTTGGTGGGAATATACGAGTTTGAGTTTCCGTCAATGATTAGCCCTGTGCTTCCACCACCATCGAGCATTATCCTGGTAGTTGCACCAAAAGCCTTGAGGACATTATCCGCAGCAGCTTGCGTAGCATATTTAGTTGAAAACAGAAGTAGTGTTTCCGCAACACCGTTGCCATCGCTATCAATGTTGCCTACAAACGTGCGAGCCACATTTCTTGAAGCAGACTTATTTGCGGCAACGTCCAGTGCGCCAACAACATCCGGTGTGGAACCATCGAATGTAGAGTTGGAGTGGCTTTGGATGCTGGCACTAGCTCCAAAAGAGTTGAAGGAAAGGGTACGGATCAGACTGGGAAATTCACCTAATCCATAGCCATAGCTAATTTTATTATTACGAACCTTTAAGCCAAAGGAAATTTTTGTAGTAGTACTACTATCATTTCTGAAAAAAGTACCATTTATAACAACTTTAGCTTTTGCTGTTGCTGTATTCATTGCAACAGCATCATTCCAAAAACTACTCAATGACTTACGCTCAACATTTTCGTTTGAATAAGATCCGGTTAGGTTGCGTATTGTTGCTCTGCGAAGGTCTACAACAGTAACGTAATCCGGCTCTCCGCCTGAATAATCTTTTTTGTAGACTCGCACTCCTGTGTCATCTAGGATGTTATTAAAACCGGAAGGAATAGTTTGAGCCAATAACTGTGTAGGTTTGGCAACATCTAATAACACTAAGACACCTACGCTCAATGTTACCCAAATCAATTTGACAATATTAGTGCTACTTTTATGTAAAGTTGCTTGTTTCATATACCTTCTCAGCTAATCGATAACCTCCCCAAGGGAGTAAACTTGTTACTTTCGATCTAGAATAGCAATTAGTTTGTCTAAACAAAAAAAAAAAAGGCTGGTAGTTATTGGGACTTTTCCAGTTGATGACCCGCTTGAAAATGGGGGAATATTGGTCAATGTTGGAAAATGTTGGATACAATACCACCAAAACTGACATCTGCCCAACCGTATGAACCTTAAGGAAGCCTTAAAACTCGCAGACGATCTGGTATTTGCTAGAACAGGTAAGCACCTCAATGATTTGCAAGAGACGATTCTGCGGGGAACGTGGCAAGATGAGGACTACAAAGAAATTGCCAAGGCAATTAACAGATCTGAACATCGTGTTAGAGAGGTAGGAATGGAATTATGGCAAATACTTTCACAAGAGTTGGGCGAAAAAATTAGTAAATCGAATTTCCGATCCGCAATGGAGAGATTGCAAGTTTCGATATGTTCAAATCTGGTGCAAGAAGAATCTGTGCAAATTAATAGTGTTAACATTTGTGGAGAAAATTTAGACAGACCAAGTACAGTAAATTTATCCTACTTAGACAAGGAAACATTTAACACTAAACGAGCTAAAATTCTACATCAAGATTTAAGCGAGATGCCGGAGTTGGGTACTTTCTACGATCGCATTCCCGAACTCGACACCCTCACAACCTGGATTTTACAACAACGCTGCCGCTTAATAGCCCTGACTGGCATCAGTGGTATCGGCAAAACAACGTTAGCAGTGCAACTCGTCCAAAAAATAAAAGATGAGTTTGAGTACGTTATTTGGTGCAGTATAGACGCATCCCCCACCCTAACAGAATTTCAAGATAAACTGATACAGTTTTTCTCGCAGTCAGAAAAGCAAGATTCACCTACAACTACCCAAAAAACCTTACCTCTAATTAAGTATTTGCAAAAGTATCGCTGTTTAGTAGTCTTAGATGACATTCACAACCTTTTCAGTAGCGGCGAATTAGCAGGAAAGTATAAACTGGGATACGAAGACTATCGCTCCTTTTTCAAACAAATAGAAAAGTTATCCCATCAAAGTTGCTTTCTGTTAATCGGTTGGGAACAACCCAGAGAAGTGACTAAAGTCAAAAGCCAAAATACTCCTATTCGTACCTTACAACTCACGGGTTTAGATACCGAAGCTGCACGGGAAATACTGAGAGATTATGGATTAGCAGAAATCGATAACTACTCAGCACTCATTCACCACTACCAAGGCAACCCGTTGTGGCTAAAAAGCGTGGCAACTCTGATTCAAGAGTTGGGAGGAGGCGTGACTGACTTATTACCGGATGATATTCTATTGTTGCCAGAAGATTTAAAAGATGCT
Organism: Coleofasciculus sp. S288; assembly: GCA_020216575.1. Lineage (GTDB taxonomy): Bacteria > Cyanobacteriota > Cyanobacteriia > Cyanobacteriales > Coleofasciculaceae > JAIUYC01. The sequence goes on from JAIUYC010000093.1 coordinate 7,628, forward strand.
TTACAGCAGCAGTGCGATCGCTTATCTGAAATAGAAAAACAAGTTATTTCCTTGTTGGCTAAAGAAAGCGAACCAGCCAACCTGGCAAAATTGATAGAAAATGGGACAATGCCAGCCTCAGATTTACTCAATGCACTGCACTCTTTATCGCGGCGCTGCTTGATAGAACAACAAGGAAGTTTTTACAATCTGCCACTTGTGGTGAAGCAGTATATCCAGCAATTTTTGAGAGGTTCGTAGTAGGCGCTTTAGCGCTAAAGCGCTTACTACAAACGACTTGATCGCTAAACCCACCCTTACATCATGTCTATAATGCCTGTGTGGGTTTTCGATATTATCGGACTGGGGGACAAGTAACGGTTACGAGATAACCGCCAGCTTCGATAATGAAGTCATCGTTATCGAAATCTTTGTTCTCGCTGGGGAGTCCGTCATCATCCCAGGCAACCCGGACACCAACTGCATCACCAGCACTACCGCCATCTAAGGCACCATTAAACTGGGCTGCCGATGCGTTTGTAGACTCGAACGTTCGTGTAGTTTGACCGCTAGGGCTAACAGAGTCTAGATAGAAGACGTAGCGGTTATTTGCCTTAAACTTGAACTCTGCAAATTGGCTGGCTTGACCTAACCCATTTTTTACGGTTCCTGCCTCAACGGTTCCGACAAAATCGGTAGGAGAACTTGTCAAAGGTTGTCCTGGCACGTAACCGTCAAAGGGTGTGACTTCCCTAAACAGGACGGCTTCTTCACCCGTATCGATGTTCCGAACGCCAAGGGTTGAGCGATTAGCTCCCATGGTTCGTTTGAATTCAAATTCAATCGTGGTATCCTCGGAAAACTGGATGGTTTCATTCCCAAGGAAGTCCTGAGCTCGAACGGGTGCTGCCAAGAAACCAACAAGTCCTGCGGCGATCGCTCCGATTAACAGCGGAATGCTAGGGGCGCGTTTGTTGCTGCGCGTTGTCTGCCTCATGGTTTTATTTCTTCTCCTCACTAGTGGCTGTTCAAATCACAACCGAAACGCTACCAAGTTGCATAAGCTGAACTTGTCCTAGAGCGCTCGACATCCTGCAACGTCACTCTCAAGTTTTCGGCTTCTGCTCTCAACTCTTCGAGTTGCCGACAGGCCACGGGAACTTCAGCGGTTGCAGTCGAAGGGCGTCGGGCAAATCTGCGCTCGGTTGGGGCATTTTGCTCGATTTGTGCGATCGCAGCTATGCAAGCTTGATACGCTTGTTCTCCCTCTTGATTGAGCCGTGCTACCCGTGCGGCTAACTCTGGATCGAGTACACTATCTGTTTCAAACACGGGGGCGTGGTTGTTCCA
>JAIUYC010000094.1 GCA_020216575.1 Coleofasciculus sp. S288
GGGTGTGGCTACCATCAATGCGAGTTTGACCCAAGCTGCCTTGCCCCCTTCTTCAAGTCAGACTCGCACGATTTCCAATTCTCCCATGCTGCTGGCACAAAGCGTTGACCAAGATGAGATTTTGGCAGCTCACAATAAGTATCGCAGAGAGGTAGGCGTGCCACCGCTAAAATGGTCTGATAGCTTGGCAAGTTCCGCCCAAAAATGGGCTGAACACCTAGCTTCTATTGAAACACTCGAACATAGCTCTGCTAACTATGGGGAAAACCTGTGGGCAGGCAGTCCGGGTCTTTTTTCACAGACACAAATGGTTGATGATTGGGGAAGTGAAAAGGACTCTTTTATTCCCGACAGCACCTTCCCCGATACCTGTAGAGGCGGTTGGCAAAATTGCGCTCACTACACCCAACTCATTTGGAGGAGTACGAAAGAAGTGGGTTGTGGTTTAGCTAGAAAAGAGGACACAAACTACCTCGTTTGTCAATATAATCCTCCAGGCAATATTCAGGGAGAACGCCCTGATTAATATATGGGGCTATTGCGATCGCACTCCCCTATATTGTTCGACTTTTTGCTACCTTGACAGGGTTAGGTGGGCATTGCCCACCCTACAGGAAAATGATATTGCTAATGGAATGCTTGGCGATCGCGTTTCGCTGGTGTTTGGGTAGTTGAGGTTGCGATCGCTAATCCTCACACGGCTACCAATGACTTATCTTCTTCCCAAGATAGCAATGGATCGAGTTTTCCTAATTCTGCAAAAGTTCTAGCAGCTAGCAGACAATGCAGCAAATCAACACACATCTTGGCAGGATAAATTCCTTCTTGTCCACCAACAACCAGCTTTTCTGTTTCATTGGGTTTTGATAAATCAACCAGATTGTGAAAGTCAATATTATCAAAAGTAACTGAGACAACATATTTTCCCGATTCACCACCGCCAATCGTCATGTAAGTTTCGTCATCTGCTCCCAATGTGACTAAAGTTTTGCTTTTGCCATCTAACTGGCGGATAGCCGTTTCTATTTGACTCCAATCTAGGTTTTCGATTAACTCACCTTCATTTCTATTGCCAACCCATTTTTCTACCTCTAGATATGACATAAGCATTAATGATAAGTTTCTACTAAATGTCATCGCGGCAAAAATAAGGTTTCCAAAATGTCCTCTCGCACTTCAGGAGCTACTTCAGCCTTATAGATGCACTCCATCAGCAACTTATTGGCATCATAATATTGCTTGAGTAATTCCTTTTGCTGTTCGCTGAACTGCAAATTATGACCGATGGCGTCTTTTATCTCATTAACCCAATCTTGGCCCTTATCTTGTCGCCAATCCTCAAATTTTTCTTTGTCTTCTTTTGGATTGGGGAGTTCAGCTTGGAGTTGTTGAAGTATTTGCTTTAGTCTAGGCTCGATATCAAGGGCGAAGATAGGGACAAGTATGCTTCCTGTGTCAGTATTGTGGTTAAGCTGGAAGGCAAGATCAAGGGCAAGGTCATGGGCACGATTAAAGCTAAGGGTAAACTGACGAGCCTTTGCTTTGCTACGAGTAGGGTCAAAGTTACGAACAAAAGCACGGCCCAGGATACCGACGAGGGCAAGGTAAAAAGCTCGAACTTTGACTGGCTTGTAAGAACCTTCAACAGCAATAGCTTTCTCATTTACCCAGGTGAGAAGCTGCTGAAATTCCTCATTCTCAGCTACCAGTGCATCAGCTCTTTGCTTCATCTGCCACAGTTGTTCAGCAGCTTCATCAGACTTCATTAAACTAATTGCTTGTACATCGTCTGCTAGCCATTGCTCCTCTGAAAGAGTGTCTGTTAACAAGTCCTTAACAGCGTCTGCAATGAAGCGATCAACAAGCCAGTTACGGGTACTAGAGAAATTACGCTCAAACTCTAGGTAAGTCGCACCCACTAAAGCCTCAAACATCTCACCGAAGAGTTCCACCTGTCCACTACCATCTCTCCCTCTCTCGCCTTGTCCAAGCCTACACAACCTGCTTAAATTTAACTTCCGTGCAAATTCAGCATGTTTCTTTCGGCTCACAATGTTACTTTTCAACACGGTGATATCGCCTTGGCTTAGAGAAGGAAAACTGTCATCATTAACTAAGTAGTCAATGACAGCAGCATTGAAAATAGAGTCGCCCAAGAGTGCCAATCTTCTGTACTTACGTTCCTGTAAGTCTTGTTGCTGTCGATTCAGGCTTTGGTTTTCATAGATGTACGAAGGATGAGTCAGAGCAATTTCAAGTAACTCCGTCTTTTGGAAATCCGGGATGCCGATTACTTGTTTAACAGTCTCGATATTCATGTTTATATAATGCACTGGTGCAGTTTCGTTGAGTATCGCTCATCAAACCGCGACCCAACTATACAATTTTATTCCTCACCCAAACTCGAAATGATTTAAGCAAAGCAATTTCCCCAGAAGTTTTACTCTGTTCTATAAATCGGCTCATTTCACTCACTGATACGATGGGAAAGGCGCGGCTGAACTCAAACTCATCATATTTTCCTTGTATTAGCTGATAGAATTTCAAAACTCGCCCGTTATATCTCCAAAGTTCAGGTACGCCTAGCGCTGAGTAAATCCTAAATTTATCAACAGAACTGCTGGTAATATCAATCTCAATCGCCAAATCAGGTGGTGGAGCGGTTTCTAAATCAAGTTTTTGCCGGCCTCTGACAGCAGGTTCATTTTGAATGTAATAGCAATTATCTGGTTCTATTCCTCGACTTGCTATTTTTCGCTTTAACGTTGTAGAACCAGCACTTTTAATTTCAATTTCTAGTTCTTCGGCTAAGGCAAAGATCAAGCGATCAAACTGAATTTTGGGATTTTCATGTTCGTAAAGAGGAGTCATAATTTCTAACGTGCCGCAGTCATAAGCAAACCTTGAACCTCTATCTTCACCTGTCTCTTCTAGTAAAGTTTCAAAGGTTTGCCAGCTAATATTATGCAGTACGGTTCTTTGTTCGGCTGGAGCTGAGGTAGCAATCATCTCAACGTTAGATAACTTTTAAAACATTAAAGGGTGAGCAATGCTCACCCCTTAAACATAACCGATGATGTTGTTCAAGAATTCTACAATTTCCTTCTAACCCATAATGCTGCCGAAAAAGTCAATTGTCTCCTTGAGTGCAGCAATGAAGGTATCTATTTCTTCGCGAGTGTTGTAGAAATACAGACTCGCCCGTGCAGTCCCCGGTACGCCTAAGATACGGTGTAGAGGTTGTGTGCAGTGATGACCGGAACGAATGGCGATACCTTCATGATCGAGTAGGGTAGATAAGTCATTCGGGTGGAATTCACCGACTGTAAACGAAGCCAGTGCTGCCCTGCCTTTCCCATCTGCTGTGGGTTGTGGTCCATGCACTTTCAGGTCAGGAATTTCGTGCAGTTTCTCGAAGAGATGGGCAATTAGTTCTTCTTCATAGGCGTGAATTTTGTCCATGCCTAGTTCTGTTAAATAGTCTACCGCTGCACCCAGTGCGATCGCTTCTCCAATTGCCGGTGTCCCTGCTTCAAATTTGTGGGGCAACTCGTTATAGGTTGAATGGTCGAGGTAGACTTCAGATATCATCTCGCCACCGCCGAAGAAGGGAGGCATTGACTCCAATAACTCTAATTTCCCGTAGAGGAAGCCAATCCCTGTTGGAGCGCACATTTTATGACCAGAAGCCACAAGCCAATCGCAATCCATTGCCTGGACATCAATCGGCATGTGAGGCACACTTTGGCAAGCGTCGATCAGTACTTTAGCACCATAACGGTGAGCGATCGCAATAATCTCTTCCACTGGATTAATACAACCCAACGTATTGGAGACATGAACCACACTTACCAGTTTGGTCTTATCTGAAATAAGCTGCTTGAATTGCTCTAAGTCAAACCCTTCTGTCTCACTCAGCCCCACATACTTAATTACCGCCCCCGTCTTCTGAGCAATCAACTGCCAGGGAACGATATTGCTGTGGTGTTCCATCACGGAGAGGATAATTTCATCTCCCGGTTGCAAGGTGTTCAACCCCCAACTGTACGCCACTAGGTTAATCGCTTCCGTGGCGTTGCGAGTAAACACAATTTCCTGCCGCGATGCCGCATTCACGAAGCTAGCCACCTTGTTTCTAGCTCCCTCATAGCCCTCTGTTGCTTTTACACTGAGGGTATGAGCGCCGCGATGGACATTGGCATTGTACTGCTCGTAGTAATCTCGCAGCGTATTGAGTACCGCGATTGGCTTCTGGGAGGTAGCGGCACTGTCAAAATAAATCAGGGGTTTACCGTTGACTTCCTGGTTTAATATGGGGAAGTCTTTACGCACCTTAGCAGCAAGAGTTTTTTCCTTAGTGATGGTCATTTTGGAGTCAGTGGTTCTTGGTCATTGGTCATTGGTCATTGGTCATTGGTTAGTGGTCATTGGTAGTAGCTTTTAACAACTGACAACTGACAACTGACAAAGGACTAATGACTAAGGAGTTCTGCATGAAACACAGCGAGACAGCTTTTGGTGCAGTGACGCTACAGGAATACGATCGAGAATCTCAGCAGCAAAGGCATCCAGCAACAGTTCGCGAGCATTGGTTGCGTTGATTCCACGGCTTTGCAGGTAGAAGACTTCATCGGCATCCAACTGGCTAACCGTTGCACCGTGGGCGCATTTCACTTGGTCTGCGGTGATTTCCAATTGGGGTTTGGTATCAACGCGGGCTTTCGGAGATAGGAGTAAGTTGCGGTTTAACTGACCCGCGTTCGTATATTGAGCGGCTTGTGGGACAAAAATCTTACCGTTAAAAACTGCATGCCCATGGTCATCAATGATACATTTATGCAATTGATTGCTGATGCCATTGGGATGATTCAGTGCGATCGCACTATGAGTATCCGCTACTTGTTTGCCGCCAATCATCGTCAGACCATTCAGGGTTGTTTGGGTTCCCTCTCCTGTCTGGAAAACGTCTAAGTTATGCCGCGAGAGTTTGGCTCCCAAACTGATGGCATTACAAGTATAACGGCTATTTCGGGCTTGGGCGATCGCAGTTTTACCAATGTGAAACGCTTCCCCAGCTTCTCGTTGATTTCGGGTGTGAATCACTTCGGCATTCTCTTCTACCCAAATCTCCGTCACCTGATTCGTGAAATAGGGGCGATTTACGGGAATATCCGGACAACCTTCCACGTTTGCCCCATAATGCTCTATCACATTCAGGGAAGAACCTGCTTCTGCCACCACCAGACAGCGAGGTTGAGAAATAATTGGCACTTCGTTGGTGGTAGAGATAAACAGTAAATGAATGGGTGTCTCAACAATTGCATTTTTTGACGCCCATACTACTGCGACATCCGTTAGTCCCGCCGTATTGAGGGCGGTGAAGACGTCTGACGCTCCCTGTTGTTTACCCAAATAGTCGCGAATGCGGGTGTCGTATTGCGAGGGTAACTCAGCAAGATTTCCCACATAAACACCCTCTGGCAACCCAGCAACCGAGGATAGATTTGGCACATAAACGCCATTAATAAATACCAGACGGCTGTCCGTAGCTTCGGGCAGAATCAGCGAGGTAATGTCAAGTTGTAAAGGCGCAACTTCTCGCGTCTCTATCCTCTGAAACGTCACCTGTAACAGGGGCGACAAGTCCGTAAATCGCCATTCCTCATCCCGTCTTGTGGGAATCCCTTGCTCTTGGACAATGGCGGCGGCGTGCTGGCGCAACTCTTGCAACCCATCCAGCGCGGCATTCTTCTGAACCTGCTCTAACAACGCCGTCAGATACGTTTGCTCAGGCTTTACAGAAACTTGAATGCTCATCTAGCCCCCACCTCTGTTGCCTCTTTTGCCCGAACCCAATCATAGCCACGGGTTTCTAGTTCTAGAGCCAGTTCCTTCAGCCCAGTAGCAACAATGCGTCCGCCTTCCATCACATGCACGAAATCCGGCACGATGTAATTGAGCAAGCGCTGGTAGTGGGTAATCAGAATCATGGCGTTCTCTGCACTAGCCAACTGGTTGACGCCATTGGCAACAATCCTGAGCGCGTCGATATCCAAACCGGAATCCGTCTCATCTAAGATTGCCAACTTCGGCTCTAGTAGCGCCATCTGGAGAATTTCATTCCGCTTCTTCTCGCCACCCGAGAAGCCTTCATTCAGACTGCGCTCTAGGAAGCTGGGGTTCATCTTGACGATTTCCAGCTTTTCCTGGATTAAATCTTCAAAATCAAACGTATCAATTTCGTCTAATCCCTGATGCTTGCGACGAGCATTATAAGCGGTTCGCAAGAATTCGAGATTACTGACGCCTGGAATTTCCAAGGGGTACTGAAACGCCAGAAAAATTCCATTCAGCGCCCGTGCTTCCGGCTCCATTTCCAGAAGGTTTTGCCCCTGGAAAATTATCTCGCCTCCGGTGACTTCATAGGCAGGATGCCCCGATAAAACCTTGGAGAAGGTACTTTTTCCAGAGCCATTCTGCCCCATAATGGCGTGAATTTCTCCCGCCTTAACCTCCAGGTTGACGCCCTTCAGAATCGGTGTACCATTAATCTCTGCCGTCAAATCGCGCACCGATAAAATAGTTTCGCTAGTTTCTCTAATCATTTCAACTTAACGATAATTCCCTGCAAATTCTGGTGATTGGCATTCGGTGACTGGGAGTTTTGCCTTTTGCATTCCCCAGTCTCTAGTTCCTATCCAACCGCCCCTTCCAGTTTCAAACTCAACAACTTATCCGCTTCGGCAGCGAATTCCATCGGCAGTTGGTTAAAGACATCTTGGCAGAAGCCACTAACCATCATAGAGACGGCATCTTCTTCTGAGATACCTCGCTGCGTGAAGTAAAACAGTTGCTCTTCACCGATTTTGGACGTAGAGGCTTCGTGTTCTACCTTGGCAGTGTTGTTTTCCACTTGGATGTAGGGGAAGGTATTCGCTTCAGCGGTATTCCCAATCAGCATTGAATCACACTGGGAGTAGTTCCGCGCCCCTTCTGCCTTGGGTCCGATTTTAACCAGCCCTCGGTAGCTATTTTTGGAGTTGCCAGCGGAAATTCCTTTAGAAATAATCGTGCTGCGAGTGTTTTTGCCGATATGGATCATCTTGGTTCCAGTGTCGGCTTGCTGCTTATTATTTGTTAGCGCTACGGAGTAAAACTCACCCACGGAGTTGTCACCCACTAGCACGCAACTAGGATACTTCCAGGTGATAGCGGAACCAGTTTCGACTTGCGTCCAGGAAATCTTCGAGTTGACGCCCTTGCACAACCCGCGCTTGGTGACAAAGTTGTAAATTCCACCTTTGCCGCTTTCGTCACCGGCATACCAATTCTGCACGGTGGAGTATTTAATCTCAGCATTATCGAGGGCAACGAGTTCCACAACGGCAGCGTGCAACTGGTTGGTGTCGTACATCGGCGCGGTGCAGCCTTCCAGATAGCTGACAGAGCTGCCTTCTTCAGCAACAATCAAGGTACGCTCGAACTGTCCGGTTTCACCGCTATTAATCCGGAAGTAAGTAGATAGTTCCATCGGGCATTTTACGCCTTTGGGAATATAAACGAAGGAACCATCACTGAAGACGGCGGAGTTGAGGGCGGCGAAGTAGTTATCTGCTGTGGGGACGACGCTACCGAGATACTTCTGCACAAGTTCTGGGTGTTCTTGCAGTGCTTCAGAAATTGAGCAGAAGATGACGCCTTCTTTCGCCAACTTTTCCTTAAAGGTGGTGGCGATAGAAACACTGTCAAAAATGGCATCCACGGCAACATTAGACAGCCGCTTTTGCTCGGACAACGGAATGCCTAGTTTCTCGAAGGTTTCTAGCAGGGCTGGATCGACTTCTTCAAGACTCGTCAGCTTTTCTTTTTTCTGTTTGGGAGCCGAGTAGTAGATGATATCCTGATAGTCAATCGGAGGATAGGTAACGTGAGGCCAAGCCGGCTCGGTCATCTTCTGCCATTGCCGATAGGCTTTGAGACGAAATTCCAGCATGAATTCTGGCTCGTTCTTTTTGGCAGAGATCAGGCGGATAGTGTCCTCATTCAAACCGCGAGGAACGGTATCGGCCTCAATCTCAGTGACAAAGCCGTATTTGTAGGGCTGATTGACTAAGGTTTTAACGGTGGCAGTCATTAGATGATTAAGTGTTCTCTCGTGTTCTAGGTGAATCTCTAAGGATGAGAGTCAGGTGGTGACCGGCATCTAGATGCATGTCGTGCCGTCCAGTTACTTGGTCGATTAAAACAACATGTTTGTTGCTTAAGTCCATTGTAGGCTATATTAGCAATAAAGATGTTGTCAAAGTCAAGCTAAATTTTTCCCTTGCCTTTAACCCAAATCTAACCATAGACCGATGACTACTAGTCAGCAACCCTCTACCAAGCAAGATATCCTGCAATATTTACTGAAGCAGGAGCAGACGACAGCGCACGAGTTAGCTGAAGCCTTGGACATTAGTCCGCAGGCGATTCGGCGTCATTTAAAGGATTTAGAGATAGAGGGACTGATTGAGTATCAGTCGGTGCAAGTGGGAATGGGGCGTCCCCAGCACGTTTATCACCTGAGTCGGAAAGGACGCGATCGCTTTCCCAATCGCTATGAAGAATTTGCCGTCTCTTTGCTGGACACCCTGACAGAAACAGTCGGTCAAGACCAGGTTAGCTCAATTTTGCGCAAACAGTGGGAGCGTAAGGCAAAGGAATATCGCGACAAGGTTGGCACGGGTTCCGTGCAAGAGCGTGTTGCCAAGCTTGTAGAACTCCGCAAAGCTGAAGGTTACATGGCAGAGTGGTTTCCTATAGAAGCCAGTAATGGCAACAAGGATTCTGCTCATCAGTACATGATGACTGAACATAACTGTGCTATTTCCAATGTAGCCGAGTCATTTCCTGGGGTCTGCGGGCATGAATTGGAGATGTT
>JAIUYC010000095.1 GCA_020216575.1 Coleofasciculus sp. S288
GTGTTATTGAAAGCAAGCTTGGAGGATTGGCTCAACTCTCAAAAGAGCGAGTTTGTTGAAGCAGCCAACTATGTGTTGACAAAGAATGCTGAGTTGTATCAGCGTTTAGCGTAATGCGCTTTCTGACATTAATCGAGGTGCTAGAACTACATCGTAGAATTATTGAGCAATCCGGTGGAGCATTCGGTATCCGAGATGTAGGGTTGTTGGAGTCAGCGCTCGCTCAGCCCCGAATGACGTTTGGTGGAGAAGATCTGTACTCAAGCTTGCTTGAGAAAGCAGCCGCATTAGGGTTTTCTATCATCATGAACCATCCATTTGTAGATGGAAACAAACGTACAGGTCATGCTGCGGTAGAGACTTTTCTTGTGCTGAATGGAATGGAAATTAACGTCTCTGTAGATGAACAAGAGCGTATGGTGTTGGCGATCGCATCGGGGGAGCTAGGGCGGGAGGCATTTGTAGAATGGTTACAACTGAATATAACCGCCAGCTAACAAGCCGTTGTGTTGAGGGGAGTGGAAGCGGTAACTCAGTTTCTCAACCAACAAGCGATATGAACAGCGATCGCTTGTGTGCCGTCCAGTGCGATCGCCTATCGCCGTAGGCTGGGTTGACAACAGGAAACCCAGCATCGCTTTTCTCTGGCACTCCACGCCTGTCATCGTCGGTGGCGTTCATCTGCCTACCATAAACAACAGAAGGGAACTGGTTAGCAGGGTCACAGTCATCAAAGGTAGTAGCAGCAGGGGCATTTGCCTTAAATTAAGGTCTGGGAAGTCGTCCTTGTAAGACTACCGTTACTAACAACGTGGTGTGACTGGAATGGAGTTGAGGGTGAGTAAGGCAGTATCGCAGTGGTGGAAGTCTTTTGAGAAGCATCCAACTTTAGCTTGGACTCTCTCAATGAGTGGGTTGCTAGTGATTAGCTGGGTAGCTTTTTTGTGGCATTTGGGCAGCATCGGTTTGGTTGATGAGACTGAACCCATGTTTGCGGAAGCAGCTCGTCAGATGACCGTGACAGGGGACTGGATCACGCCGTATTTTAATACTGTGACTCGGTTTGATAAGCCGCCGTTGATCTACTGGTTAATGGCGATCGCATATAAGCTCATCGGTGTGAATGAATGGGCGGTGCGACTGCCTTCGGCGCTATCTGCGATCGCGCTCACGGTATTTGGCTTCTATACTATGCGACACTTTGGGGTTTCTCGTCCTGCTGTCGTGACTCAAGCTATCGATGCTGAATTTGAGGACAATCCCAAAATTCCAAACCAAGAGCGCCAGCTATGGCTCTCTGCCTGGATTGGGGCTACCCTAATCGCCGTCAATCCCCAAACCATCGTCTGGGCACGCACGGGTGTCTCCGATATGCTCCTCAGTGGCTGCATGGGAAGCGCACTCCTAGCTTTTTTCCTAGGATATGCTCAACCCTCTCGACCAACGGTGCAAGCGCGTTGGTATCTAGCCTTTTACGTGCTGATTGCCCTAGCTATCCTGACCAAAGGACCCGTAGGTTTCGTACTCCCATCGCTCATTATTGGAGCGTTCCTGCTGTACCTGGGCAACAGTCGCGAGGTGTTGCGGGAAATGCGTCCCGTCCGAGGAGCAATGATTACCCTAATTCTGGCACTGCCCTGGTACATTTTAGTCATCGCCTTCAATGGACCTGACTACATCGAGGCGTTTTTCGGCTATCACAACGTTCAGCGCTTTACCGAAGTCGTTAACAACCACTCAGCGCCCTGGTATTTCTACTTTCTGGTCGTACTCGTCGGCTTTGCACCGTGGTCGAGCTACTTACCCATCGCAATTTTCAGGCTGCGCTTTTGGCAGCAAAATAGATGGCGCTCTTCACCCCGCTCCACTCATTTGGGTCTATTTGCCCTGTTTTGGTTTGCGGTGATTTTTGGTTTCTTCACAATTGCCGTCACAAAACTCCCCAGCTACGTCCTGCCTCTAATGCCTGCGGCCGCTATTCTCGTCGCTCTGCTGTGGAGCGACCAACTGACACGGGAGGGTAAGGGGCAACGGTTGAACGTTGACGGTTTAGACGATGATGTGCAATCGGCTAACCCCCGACCGCCAAAGTCTCTCCTGTGGAGTGGCGCGTTTAATGTGGTGTTTTTGCTAGTCCTTACCGGTGCGATTTTCTACAGCCCTAACTTCATCGGCTATGACCCAGCCGCGCCTAACTTAGCGGAGCTAGTGCGGCAGTCGGGGTTGTCGCTCATAGGAGGCGTGATTTGGGGCGTAACGGCCATTATGGCACTGCTATCGCTCATCCAGAAACATCGGTGGCGTTGGCTTTTGACGATAAATCTGGTAGGATTTTTAGCGTTTATCCTGTTTGTGGTCACCCCCGCTTCCTTTTTGATGGATGAAGCGCGTCAGCTTCCCCTACGAGAATTAGCAGCGATCGCAAAGCAAGCTGATTTTGGAAACCAAGAGTTGATTATGATTGGCTTTGAAAAGCCAAGCCTTGTATTTTATAGTCAGCGACCCGTGACTTACTTCAAAAAGACGAAAAAAGCGATCGGGTATATCAAGAAAAAAGTTGCGACTCAACCCAACCCCCCCTCATTTCTCATCTTGACGGAGTCTAAACGGTTGCCAAGAACGGGGTTAAAGCCCGATGAATACACCCATCTCGGCCATGCCGGAGGTTACGACCTGATCCGCGTCTCCAAACAGGTTGTGGCTGAGCAAGAGGTGAACGTTAAAGGTTAGAGGATTGAGGTCCGATACCGGCAGCCACTTGAATCACTTGCAGCAGGGATGCCATCTTTTGCTGGTTATCAGGTGCTAAACAGGGATACACGGCAAGACCAGCAACCTGATTCGCCGCCTCTGCCGTCTGGCGATCGAGCGTTACTAGGGGGAGAGCGGTCAAACTACCGTGTAATGAAAACTGCTTAAAGTAGGCAAACGGGTCTGCTAGCCCTTCACTGTCTAGCAATATGACATCGGGACGCCAAACATGGGCTAATAACTCTGCCTGCTCTAGATCGTCAGCTTCGAGAACCCGGTAATTGAGTTCGGAGAGCTGATGGCTCATTACGTCAGTTAACTCCGAACCCATTACGGATGAGTTAGGGCAAGTCTTTCCCAACTCAGGGCTCAAATACAAAATTGTCAGACTTTTGCTGGTTTGGCTCTGCGGCTTGCCCAAGGCATTCAGACTCTGGAGTAAGGCTTGCTCTTGCACGGGTAAGCTTAAGAAGCCGTTAGCCTTGTTGTGATAAGCCTGTTGTTTTTCTGCCTGTGTTGCCGTTACGAAAATCGGGATGTGAAGGGTTTGGACATCTGACTTGAGGAGAGTCAGCACATCCCAGCCGGAAAGTTGCGGTAAAAGGGGATTGAGTAAAATAGCGCAGGGCTGCAAGCTGCGGGCTTTTTCGATTGCCTCTGTACCCGAGCGAGCAATCACGACATGATAGTCCAAACGATTGAGCTGTTCCGTCAAATCGTCTACATACTGGGGTACCGTTTCAACAATTAACACCAATCGGTTGCGGCTGGCTGGGGTTGCAGGTTGTAGGTTGGCAAGTTGAATGTCATCGATTGCACCTTCATCCTTCAATTTTTGTACCATTTCTGGCGGCGGACAGGGGGGCAGTACGACGGTAAACTTACTTCCCTCGCCAATTTTGGAAATAAACGAGACATCTCCACCGTGCAACCGAGCAAGGCGTTGAGTTAAGGCGAGTCCCAGACCGGCTCCCTCAAAGCGACGGGTGAGGGGATTTTCCAGTTGTTGGAACTTCTGAAAGATCAAGTGCTGCTTCTCTTCGGGAATGCCAATGCCCGTGTCCCAGACGGTAAAAGCAATCCAGTCTTCCCAGCGATTAACCTTCAGACCAATTTTACCACTGGCGTCTGTGAACTTGAGGGCGTTAGACAGCAGATGCACGAGCATTTGGCGCAGGCGCAACTCGTCAGCAACGATGGTTTCTAAACCCGGTTCAATCTCCAGGTTGAAGGGAATGTCTAGAGAGGATTCGTCCTCCTGTTGGTCTTTCTCGGAGGGGCGCTGTAGCGCTTGGGAATACGCGCGATCGCAAACGCTCTGAAGCTGCACCGGCTCCAGCGTCAGTTCTAGCTGCCCGGTTTCCATCCGAGTTAAATCCAGAATATCGTTGACGATCGTCATTAGCTGACGCCCACTCTGATAAATCAGCCGAGCGTAACGAGCTTGACGTTCGTTCAATTTCCCTAAGGTTTGGTCTTTCAATAGGGATGACAACCCCAAAATAGCCGTGAGAGGAGTCTTCAGCTCATGGCTAATACAGGCTAAAAACTCATCTTTCAAACGATTGAGTTGGACTAAGTCGGCATTTTTTGCCGCCAGTTCTTTGGCAACTTGCTGCTGCTCAGTCGTATCTTGGGCAAACACTAACCACACGTCAGAGGAGTGAGGAGATGAAGACGCGAAGGAGTCCATTGGAAAATTCCCCGCGTCCCCGCGTCCCCGCGTCCCGGTGTCTGTCTCCTCGCTCTCCTGCAAGACAACCGACGCTGACAGCGGAATTCTGATAAAGGAAAAGATGCGCTCCTGATTAGGTTTTCCCACGTCTGAAACCACTCCAGATGCCTCCCGATACGCTACAGCGTCTTGGACGAGTACGGGAAGTGCTGGCAGACTCGCTCGACGTTGAGAAACTTGCGCCTCTGTCGGAGGAGCATCAAGGGCGCAGTGCTGCTGATTCGTCCTTTGAGCAGGGAATTCATCCCGCTCTTTAACCGCATGTTCGACAGCGAATGACTGTTTCGGTGATTGAGTGGGTTGGCGGGTTAGCGGTTTAACTGGAGAGTTAGATAAGGGGCTGCTGCAAAGCGTCGAGCGTGTTAGGGCTTGAGTTACAGGCGCTCCCAACGTTGCTACCGCTGGTTTTTTTGCAGCCGCATACCTGCGTCCTGTTGTATCTCGTTCGCCTGATTTTCCTAGCGCTGCTAGGGCTAGCTCTTCTCGATCAAGGGGTACGGGAGTGCGCTCCGCTTGATTAGCACTAGCGCCGTTGCCATTGCCATCTTTTTGCCAGTTAGGGCTATCCGTCCGTGTGGAAGCTTTACCCGGTTTGGCGTGGGTTGCGCAACCGAAAGGAGAGGGCTGTATGGTATTGCTAGAGCCAATCCCACGGTGCGATCGCTGCTGACGCTGGCGATCGGGAATTTGCCTCGATTTTGTTCCAGCCCCCGGAGCAGCCGATCCAGTTGTAGCGGTACGTTCGAGCGCGTCTGGGGAGGGGGGGATGGCAATCTGCTGACGCCAAGCCAGATTTTCAATGAGTACTTGTCCTGTAGCGGTTTGTAAACTTAGGGGCAAGGGAAGTTGCTCCAACAGTTGCATCAAAACCTCAATCCCCGTTGGCTGCGGCTCTTCCTCTACACCAGCCGCCTCGGTGGCTATAACTTGAGGTGTCAAGGATTGCAAGAGCAGCCAGTGGTTGAGCTGTCCTAAAAACTTGCCATCTTCATCAATTAATGCGCAGTAGGGGGGTGAGCTAGTCCGCCCATTAAGCCAGGTTGACGGCTTGGCATGCTTTTTCAGGACTCCAGGTTTCCCATCGTTCAACCCTTCTCCTGACTCTTGAAGGTGGCTCCAGAATTGGCTCAAACTGAGCTGTGCTGGTAGGATGATCAGGGGGTCAACAATCGGCGGCTCTAGCTGAGATAGCGGTTTATGGAGTTCTCCGCTTGCCATCGCCACGGAACTCTCACCTAACCCCGTCAGCGAGATTAGGTAAGGCACGACCTGTCGAAGATGAATAACTCCCAGGGGGCGCTGCTGTTCGCTGATCACAACAATTGCGTCACACCCTGACGAGCGAAAAATCTCCAGCACGGTAGCAAGACCAGACGTTTGTTCACAAACGGGAACGGACTCGACAAATTCATTTAGGCTGGGAGTTGACATGGATAGAACCAATGAGGCTGCAATAAAGGGGGAAGTGCTACGGGAGCAGCACTTCCTCATCGGAATCTGAACTGATAATGGAGTCGAGTAAAGCTGAAAATCTTAACAGAACATTTCTGGCAAGTGCAATAAGCTAGTACAGCTCAATTATTGCTCTCAATTGGGCGCATAGATAGCCAAGCAATTACAATTACTTACAATTTTTAGATGGCTTAAATTAATGTTAAGTATTTTCCGACTGAATTGTTAAAATATGTACCTGTAGAGTGATGTCACGCTGTAAAGCGCTGATTCGTTTTTTATACTGTATTATTTTGCATCCCCGACTGACTATCTGCACATTTGTGAGGTCTGAATCCCTGGCTCGGTCATTGGGTCAGGCGCTAAGCAGCGATCGCTACATTTTACACGCCACTGGTTCGGAAGTGGAGTTTTTTGACTATATTGAGCAACACAAGCAACAGCTTGATTGCTTAGTTTTACAGGATGACGGTTCATTGACGCCAGTGATCAACCGCTTGTACGAACAAGCCACCCTGCTACCGGTTGTCATTTTTCCAAAAGAATCAGAAGTCATTTCTTGTAAAGTCGTCACCAACAACCTGATCGACAACGGTCAGATAACCGATAATTCTTCGCTACCAGACACTCCTTATCTGTTCCACGCCGCGGAAATCCGACTTGGTGTAATCCAACAAGACGAGATTGGCAACTTCATTGAGCAGGCGATCGCTAAGTTTCTCTCCCTTTCTGCTGCCAATCGGTTACCAGAGCCTTCCAGTACGGTGAATCGGGCAACCGAGCCAACTACTCGTAGTTTCGTCATGCAGCAGCAGCACCGATTATCTGAAAAACTGAAGGAGCGACTGGGATACCTGGGCGTATACTACAAGCGAAATCCTAAGTTTTTCTTGCGTCATTTGCCGGAGGACGAGAGGCAGATGCTCTTAGAAAACTTAAAATCAGAGTATCGTCAGATTGTTTTGAAGTACTTTTCTCAAGAAAGTACGGTTAATCAAAAAATCGATAATTTTGTTGATAAAGCCTTTTTCGCAGATATTTCAGTATCTAGAATTGTGGAAATCCATATGGAACTGATGGAAGAGTTCTCCAAGCAGTTGAAGCTGGAAGGGCGAAGTGAGGAGGTTTTACTTGACTATAGACTCACGCTTATCGATGTTATTGCGCACTTGGGCGAAATGTACCGCCGCTCCATCCCTAGAGAGTCGTAGAGACGTTCCGGTAAAACGTCCCTGTAAAGCTGTTAGCATTTAGCGATAAGCTGAATTGGAGGCTCTCAACTCTAGCTTCCCCTTTGCGCTCATTTCTGGTTACTACTCACGTTTCACTCATCTTCTTGCGAATTGCGAATTGCTAACGGCTAACCTATGAGTCCTCTGAAGAAAACATATGTTCTCAAGCTCTATGTTGCTGGGAACACTCCCAACTCTATCAGAGCTTTAAAAACCCTCAAAAACATTCTTGAACAAGAGTTTCAAGGAGTTTACGCTCTGAAGGTGATCGATGTTCTTAAAAGTCCTCAATTAGCTGAGGAAGATAAAATTCTGGCAACACCAACTTTGGCAAAAGTTTTACCCCCTCCTGTTCGTAAAATTATTGGTGACCTTTCTGATCGAGAAAAAGTTTTGATAGGTTTGGATCTTCTCTATGAAGAATTGCGTGAACGAGAATCAGATATTTAGTTTGATGGGGAAAGGTATGCTAAACTGTGCTTTTCAGTCTTGTTGCTAAGTTGATTTTTTTAGAATTATCTGTTTTATTTGTGACCGAAAATATGAGTCAACTTTATCCAACTGAACAAACGCAGAATGAATTGACACCGATGGGAGTCCAAAAAATCCGGACGATGATCGAAGGCTTTGATGATATCAGCCACGGAGGTTTGCCAATTGGTAGAACTACGCTGGTTAGCGGAACATCGGGTACCGGCAAGACGTTATTGGCCGTTCAGTTTCTCTACAACGGTATTGTTCATTTTGATGAGCCAGGGGTATTTGTTACCTTTGAAGAATCTCCCTCAGATATTATTAAAAATGCTTCTAGTTTTGGTTGGGATTTACAACGATTAATGAATGAGGGGAAACTATTTATTCTCGATGCTTCACCCGACCCAGAAGGACAAGAAGTTGTTGGAAATTTTGACCTTTCTGCCCTGATTGAGCGGATTCAGTACGCCATTCGTAAATACAAGGCGAAGCGGGTTTCTGTTGATTCAATTACTGCCATCTTTCAGCAGTATGATGCGGCCTCGGTGGTGCGGCGAGAAATTTTTCGTTTGGTGGCACGCCTTAAACAAGTGGGTGTGACAACAATAATGACCACAGAACGAGTAGAGGAGTACGGACCAGTAGCACGGTTCGGCGTGGAAGAGTTTGTTTCAGACAATGTAGCCATTGTTCGCAACGTTCTGGAAGGAGAACGCCGACGTCGCACTATTGAAATTCTGAAGCTGCGCGGCACAACTCACATGAAAGGTGAGTATCCGTTTACGATGACGAATCAAGGTATCAATATTTTTCCCTTAGGAGCAATGCGACTAACTCAACGGTCTTCTAATGCGCGGGTATCTTCAGGCGTTAAAACACTGGATGAGATGTGCGGGGGTGGATTTTTCAAAGATTCAATTATTTTGGCAACGGGTGCGACTGGAACTGGCAAAACGTTGCTAGTGAGCAAGTTTATTCAAGATGCCTGTATGCGAGGCGATCGCGCCATTCTTTTTGCCTACGAAGAATCTCGCGCTCAGCTCACTCGTAACGGGTTGTCGTGGGGAATTGATTTTGAAGAGATGGAACAAAATGGTCTGTTGAAAATCCTTTGCACCTACCCAGAATCCGCAGGATTAGAAGACCACTTGCAAATCATTAAATCGGAAATTGCAGAATTTA